>DATLXE010000276.1:0-17183 GCA_035575795.1 Gemmatimonadaceae bacterium | reverse complement strand
TTTTTTGCCGACTCCGGGCTGGGCGAGATACCGCTTGCCTATCTGCCCGGCGTTGCAGGCGTCGACCTTCGCGTCACGATGAAGGAAATGCCGCGTTCGGCCGCCAAATCGCTCCTCGATGCCGCGATCGTGAAACTCCGGAGCCGCGTTAACGCGTACGCGTACGGGGAAGACGATACCGACATGGCGGAAATCGTTCTGGACCAATGCCGCCAGCGCGGCCTTCGCCTTGCGGTCGCGGAAAGCTGTACCGGAGGGATGCTGGGCGAGCGGCTCACCGCGATTCCCGGGGCGAGCGATGTGTTTGTGGGAGGGATCATCGCATACGACAACCAGGTGAAGCTCGACGCGCTCGGCGTGTCCGCGGCGGACATCGCCAGATCCGGGGCGGTGAGCGCGGAGATCGCACTGCAGATGGCGACGGGGGCGCTCAACGCCGGTCGCGCGAACGTCGCGCTCTCGATTACTGGAATCGCCGGTCCCGGTGGAGGAACGCCCGAAAAACCAGTCGGACTCATCTGGGTGGGGATCGCCGGACCCGAGACCGCGGCACGCCGTTTTCATGTTGGTGGTGACAGGGGCGAGATCAGGCAGCGCGCCACACAGGCCGCACTCGAAATGCTCCGGCGTGCGCTCAACAATCGTTAACTTTCAGACATGAAGAATTGGAAGAAGAAATCCGGCGCCGAGCCGCTTCCCGAGAATGAAGTGCTCGGGTCCGAGGATGACTTTGCAGTCGGCGCCGGTGCCGGCGAGTCCGCCACGGACACCAGCGAAGCGACTGACACCGGGCCCCCTGACACGACCGGCAATTTCGGCGTCTCGGACGTCAGCGTCGCCACAGGCGACATCGGTGCGGCCGCAATTGATCTGGCCGGCGAAAAAGAAAAGTATCTTCGCCTCGCCGCGGAGTACGACAACTTTCGCAAGCGCTCGGCAAAGGAGCGTCAGGATGCAGGCGGCCGCGCGCAGGCGGACCTGGTTCGCCAGCTCACTGACGCACTCGACGACCTCGCCCGTTTCGCGCACGTAGATCCTGCATCGACCGACTCGGCGACGATCGTGCAGGGCGTGGACATGGTTGAGAAGAAGGTCATGAAGGCGCTGACGGCAGCGGGACTCGAGGTGATCAATCCCGTGGACGAGGCCTTCAACCCGGCGCTTCACGAAGCTGTCGCGACCGAGCCTACCGAAGCAAAGGAGGACGACCACGTCGTCTCGCGCGTGTTTCAGCCGGGCTATGTGTTCAAGTCCCAGCTACTCCGGCCCGCGCGCGTCGTCGTGAAGCAGTGGACAGGCTGACGGCCGTCCGCTAGCACATGGCACAGTCGAAGGATTTCTACGCCGTCCTCGGTGTGAGCTCGGGCGCATCCCAGGAGGAGATCAAGAAGGCGTACCGCAAGCTGGCAAAGAAGTACCACCCCGATGCCAACGCCAGCGACAAGAAGGCAGCCGAGCGCTTCAAGGAGATCTCTGAAGCGAACAACGTCCTCGGCGACGCGAAGAAGCGGAAGCAGTACGACGAGATGCGCCGCCTCGGCGCGTTCAGCGGTGGCTTCCCCGGCGCGCGGCGGAGCGGCGCTCCGGGATCAGGCGGGAATCCAAACGTCAATTATCAGGACTTCGACATCGGCGGACTCGGTGGCCTTGGCGATCTCTTCAGCTCGATGTTCGGCGGGGGAGCACCGAAGCAGAGCGCGCGGCCGCGCGGGCCTGAGAAGGGCCAGTCGATCGAGACGAACCTGGAAATCCCGTTTCGCGTTGCAGCGCGCGGCGGCAAGGTGCCGATCGATATCGAGCTGAGCGAGGAGTGCGGCATTTGTCATGGCAATGGCGCCGCTCCGGGTGCCCAGATCCGGGTCTGCCCCGAGTGCAACGGGCGCGGCGTGATGTCGTTCGGCCAGGGCGGCTTTGCCGTCAATCGCCCGTGTCCGGTGTGCCTTGGGCGCGGTCAGGTGCCGACCGATCGCTGCAAATCGTGCATTGGGACGGGAGAAGTCCGGGCGCGCCGCAAGGTGAATATCAACGTGCCCGTCGGCGTCGACACCGGCTCGAAGATTCGCCTCAAGGGTCAGGGCGGGAAGGGAACAGCCAACGGTCCGGCGGGCGATCTGGTAATCACCTTCAGCGTCAAGCCCGATCGCTTCTACACGCGCGAAGGGCTGGACGTGATTGCCGCCGTGCCGCTCAACATCGCGCAGGCGACGCTCGGCACGAAAATCAACGTCAACACACTGGACAACAAGAAGGTCGCACTCAGGATCCCCGGTGGGACGCCTTCAGGAAAACGCTTCCGCGTGCGTGGCCAGGGAATCGAAAAGGGCGCTCAGCGCGGGGACCTCATCATCGAGGTTTCGATTGCCGTTCCGGAGAAACTTTCGGAGGAGCAGGAACGGATGATGAAGGAGTTTGCCGACGCGGGTGGATTGAAGTACTAGCCGGGGCAGCTCAGGCGGCGAGTACGGGGAGCCGCCCCTTCATCGCTGAAGCCCGCTCGATCAGCCCGCCGCCCAGCACCCGCTCTCCGTCGTAAATCACCAGCGACTGGCCGGCAGTAATCGCGGCGACCGGCTCATCGAGCGCCAGCTCGATCTCACCGTCGTCCATGCGTACAATCTCGGCGGCGGCGAGCGGAGAGCGATGGCGAGCCCTCACGCGCACTGTGTCGCCGACGACTGGCGCCGGCGCGAGCCAGTTCAGTTCTCGCGCAACGATACCATTCCCGAGGAGCTCGTCCCGCGTGCCGATGACGACGGCGCGATCCTCAGGCCGGATCGCAACGACATACATCGGGACGGCATGCCCACCTGGAACGCCGCGGCGCTGGCCGATTGTAAAACGGGCGAACCCCTCGTGCTCACCAACTACCGAGCCGTCGGAAGTCATAAATGGCCCGGGTGCCAGCGCCGGGGCGCCGGCGGGCAGGCGCTGCTCGAGTATGCGGACGTAGTTTCCGTCCGGGACGAAGCAGATCTCCTGACTCTCTGGTTTTTCGGCAATGACCTCGAGGCCAAGCTCGTGCGCCAGCGCGCGCGTGCGGGATTTATCGAGATCGCCGATCGGCAGCATGAGGCGCGACAGGACACTGCGGTCGATTCCCCAGAGGAAATAGGTCTGGTCCTTGTTCTCGTCCACGCCGCGATGGAGCTCCCCATTCACGACGCGCGCATAGTGACCGGTCGCGATCCAATTTGCATCGATGGCGTCGGCCTTCCCGAGAAAATCCCGGAACTTGGTGAAGGTGTTGCACCGCACGCAGGGAATTGGCGTCCGCCCGCGCGCATACTCGGCGACGAAGTTGTCGATGACGTCGTGCCCGAACCGGCTTTCGAGATTGAGCACGTAGTGCGGGATACCGAGCTGCTCGCAAACACGGCGGGCATCGTTGACGGAATCCAGCGAGCAGCAGGGGCGGTCGGGGACATCGTCGCCGTGGCAGAACAGCTTCATCGTTGCGCCGACGACGTCGCAACCCTGCTCGACGAGCAGCGCGGCCGCAACCGACGAATCGACCCCACCGGACATCGCGACGAGTACCCTTTCGCGGGTCATCGCCGCTCCGTGGCGCTGAGCTGACGCGCCTTGTCCACCAGCGCCGGGAAAACGTCGAGCACACGAGCGACGCACTCATCGGTGGTGAGCACGCCAAGGCTCATGCGCACGGCCGCGCTGGCGAGATCCGGACTGACTCCAAGCGCGGTGAGAACGTGCGAAGGCTCGATGCTTCCGCTCTGGCACGCTGACCCGCCTGAGGCAGCAATGCCGCGCAGGTCGAGCGCCATGAGGAGGGACTCGCTGTCGGTCCCGGGTACGGAGACACTGAGAATGTGAGGCGCGCGGTCGGCTCCGCGCCCGTGAATCACCGCGTCAGGAATTCGCGCCAGTATTCCCGCCTCGAGCCGCTCCCGAAGCGTGCGCAGCCTGGTGCAGTGCGACTCCCTGTCAGCGAGTGCAAGCTCGGCAGCGAGGGCGAGGCCGACGGCTGAGGCAACGTTCTCCGTGCCGGGACGGCGGCCACGGTCCTGGTGGCCACCGTGCATCAATGGCTCGAGCGGCGTCCCGCGCCGTATGAAAAGCGCGCCGATTCCCTTCGGCGCGCCGAACTTGTGACCCGAAATGGCGAGGAAGTCGAACTGCTGCGTCGCCGCGTCGATCTCGACCTTTCCGAACGCCTGCACGGCGTCGGTGTGGACAAGCGCTCCACGCTCCTTTGCCTGGGCGGCGAGCGCGGGCAGAGGCTGAATCGAGCCAATCTCGTTGTTGACCCACATCACCGTGCAAACCGCAACATTGGCGTCAACGAGCGCATCGAAGGAAGCAGATTCAACCACGCCATCGGCGGTCATCTCCAGCATCCGACTCTCGGCGCCCTCGATGACGGCCTGATGAACGGCGCCCAACGTCGCCTTGTGCTCTATCGGAGTGGTTACGACGGCCGTTCTGCCCTTCGCCTTGAGGGCCCGCCAGGCCCCGAGGATGGCGAGGTTGTCGCCCTCGGTGCCGCCCGAGGTGAAGCAGATCTCATCGGCCCGCGCGCCCAGGCAGCGGCCGACCCGCTCGCGTGCCTCATCGAGCGCGACGCGCGCCTCGCGGCCCCAGCGGTGCGTGCTCGACGGATTGCCGAAGCGCGGGCCGAAGAAGGGCTTCATCGCTTCGAAGACCTCCTCGCGGACGGGCGTCGTGGCGGCGTGGTCGAGGTAGATGAGGTTCAATGGCATCTACTGGAATTTAGTGCTGTCGCGAAAAAAGCTCTAACTGCCACCGAGAACAGCCATGCTGCCCGCTATGCGCTGTGCGCCGAACGAAGCTTCGGGCTGCCTACGACGCCGACTGTTCGGGTCCGCCGCAGTCCTTAGTCCTTACCCCGCAAAGAACTTGCTCCTGACCGCCCAGAGCTTCGGGAAAAACTTCTGCGAAATGGTCTTCTGAAGGTATTTCGCCCCCAGCGTCCCGCCGGTCCCGCCAATATCCGGCCCGATGATCCGCTCGACCAGCTGGACGTGCAAAAATCTCCACATCGCAAAGCCCTGCTCGTACTCGAGCAGCCCCTCGGCCAGCATTTGCAGCGGTCGCTGGTTCGTTTCCGTGTAAACCTGCTCCAGCGTGACATCGTGCGCCTGGAGGAGGTTGTCGTAAAGCGCCTGGAGCGTGGGACGGTCGAGTGCCTTCTGCACCAGGGGAGCGACCGGTCCGTGCGCGCTCAGGACCTTGAGGAAGTGTTCGTCCCGCATCCCGGATATCGCCTCGATTGCGCGGAACTGAACGCTCTGCGATCCGCTCGACGTGCCGAGGTATCCACGAAACTGCGCGAAGCGCTGCGGAGGCAGCGTTTCCAGCGCCGACAGCTGGCCGGTGACGATGCGCACGAGCGCATTGACGCGCCGCACCGATCCCAGCGCGCCGAGCGTGTCGCTCGCTTCGAGCAGCGTGATCAGGCCGCTGAGCTCGTGCAGGATGAGCTTGAACCATAGCTCGCTGGCCTGGTGGACGACGATGAACAGCAGCTCGTCAGGGTGCTCGGGCTCCGAACGCGGGCGCTGAAGACGGAGCAGCTCCTCGAGGGCGAGATAGGATGAGTAGTTGAGCTCGTTCCCGGTATGCGGGACAGCTGTATCGGGCCGGCCCGGGGGAGGCTTGTCGCTCAAAACGCGGACACCTCGAGCGTGGAGACATCGTCGACGCGCATCGTCTCCGGCGTGTAAAAGGGTTCGCCGTAGCGCGCGCGAATGAGCGATCCGTAATGTGCGGCGTGGTGCCGGATAAGATCATAGAGTGGCTCGCCATTCGGGTACAGCTCGCCGGCCTTGGTCGCGCCATCGAACTGCGACGCGTAGCAGCGAATTGCCTCGAGCTTCTTCTCGAATGCGTCGCTGATGTCGACCACGAAAGTCGGCTTCTGGTAATCCTCACGGTACGAGAGGGCATGCAGCACTTTACGCGGCCGGTGAGGCGGCACTTTCTTCTCGACGTTGGCGAGCCCGGCGACGAAGCACGCGTCGCGAACGAGCTGGGCGGCAGCGTGGTGGTCCGGGTGGCGGCCCTGCAGCGAATGCGTGATCACGATCGTCGGGGCGAGCTTTCGAATGGCGACCGCGAGCCTGGCGCGCGTCTCGGGAGTGTTGGTGACTCCGCCGTCGGGGAGACCAAGGTTTTCACGGATGTCTACGCCAAGAACCCTGGCCGCCTTTCCCGCCTCGTCGGCGCGCAATTTCGCTGACCCACGCGTTCCGAGCTCGCCCCGGGTGAGATCGATGATGCCGGTCGTTCGACCGAGCATGCGCGACCGCACCAGCGTCCCCCCGCAGATCAATTCGACGTCGTCAGGGTGAGACGCGATCGCCAGCACATCCACTGTCGCCATGCGAGAAAACTTACTTCGGGTCGACTGGATGCGGGCGCCTCAGGCTACTCATATCGCAGCGCGTCGATCGGATTGAGTCCGGCTGCCCTCCGCGCCGGCAGCATGCCGAATATCACGCCAATGCTCACCGAGACCAGCACCGCGATCAAAGTAAGGGTTAATGGAACACCCGCGTCGATGTTCATTAGCAGCGTGACGATCCTTCCGAAGGTCAGGCCCACCAGAATGCCGATGATGCCGCCAAACCCTGTCAGCGTCGCCGCCTCGACGAGGAACTGGAACAGGATTTCCCGGCGCGTCGCACCGAGCGCCTTGCGGATACCTATCTCCCGCGTGCGGCTCGTCACCGAGACCATCATGATCGCCATTACGCCGATGCCGCCGACGAGTAGGCCTACGCTCGACAGCACGATCATCACCAGAAAGAATACGCCCGTGATCTTGTTGAAGGTGTCGAGAATCTGGTCCTGCGTTATCAGGTCGAAGCTGTTCTTGTCAGCGGGCCTTAGCCCGCGCATCTCGCGCAACGCGATCGTGACCGCTTCCTGGGCCTCGGCGGTCGAGACGCCCTTCTTCGGCTTGACGGGGATGTAGAGAGCGTTCGTCTTGTCGATCGTGAACTGATAGTCAAGCATCTTGTAGGGAACGATCGCACCGATCTCCTGGCCGGGTGGAGAAAAAATATTTCCCGGCTGCGCGTACAACCCGATCACGCGCGACGGACGTCCTCCGACCCGGATCATTTTGTCGAGAGGCGCTTCACGCCCGAATAGCTTGCGGGCGGCGTTCTCATCGAGGACCGCGACGTTCGCGCCCGACGTCAGCTCGGCTTGCGTAAACCACCGGCCATCGAGCAGCTCGCCGCCCTGGATCTCCATGTAACGGTCGTCGGCCCCCATGATCAGCATCTGCTGCGTGCGCTGACCCTCGTAGGAGAGGCGTCCGATGGCCTGTCCCCACATCGCCGCGTATGTGATTTCCGGCAGCAGCTTGATGCGGTCTGCTTCCGCTTGCGCCAGATCGGGCCGCACGCGAATCCACTTCGGCAGCCGGTCCGGGTTAACCGGCGTGTTGGAGAACACCTTGACGACGTAAAACGTCGTCGGCCCCGCGATCTCCAGCGTCCGGACGATCTGGTCCTTGATCCCCTGTACGATTGCCGCCATGGTCATCACGGTTGCAACACCGATAACGACGCCGAGAATCGTGAGCGACGACCGCAGCTTGTTGGCGCGCAACGTATCGAGTGCGATCTGGACGTTGCTGCGGATTCGCTCGGTGAAGATCATTCGGCGCGCAACGCGGTGATCGGATCGAGCTGCGCCGCACGCGAGGCAGGGTAAACGCCGAACAGCACGCCGACGCCGGCGCCGAGCGCGAGCGCGAGCGCAACCGACCAGGCGCTGACACGCGCTGGGAGCGGGGAAGCGAGGCTGATCAGCCCCGCCAGTCCCCAGCCCGCGGCGACACCGATCAGGCCTCCAATCGACGCAAGGACCACCGATTCAACCAGAAACTGGCGACGTATGTCGCCCGCCCGGGCGCCCATCGCTTTTCGCACCCCGATTTCGCGCGTGCGCTCAGTGACGGACATGAGCATGATGTTCATGATTACGATGCCACCGACGACAACGCCGATGGCTACGATCGCAGGGATGACGGAGAACAGGATCCGCGTGAGCTTCTTCCAGAACGCGACCAGCGCGTCCGCCGTCTCGATGGAGTAGTCGGGCTCCTCGACCGGCCTCAGGCGGTGCGCGATTCTCATCGCTTCGTCCGCGCGCGTCATACCCCCGGCCACCTCTTCGGCCGCCGGCATCTTCACCGACACCGTATTTGTCTTCCGGCGCCCGTAGATCATCTCGAAGTTCGGCAGCGGCATCAGCACGAATCCGTCGAACGACTGTCCGAGCACGCGCCCCTTCTTGGCGATGGTGCCGACGATCGTGAACCGGTGGCCCATGATCCGGACATCGCGTCCCACCGGATCCACCGCCTCGAACAGCTTCTCCGCCACATCCGCCCCGACGACGATGACTGGTCGGCGCTCGCGCACGTCGACGTCTGTGAGCGGCCTGCCACCGACGAAGACGTAGTCCTGAACCACCTGGTAGGGCGCGGTGACGCCGAGCATGATCACATCGCCAAGCGTCTTGTTGCCCCAGATCACGTCGGCGAGAGGTGTCGGCCAGCCTGATTGGAGACTCACCGCCAGCGCCTCCGGCACGGCGGCCATCACCGCTTCGGCGTCGCTCTCCGTAATGCGCGGCCGCTTGGCGATGCGCCGCCACTCCTCGTCGTCGAAGAGCCCGATCTGGATTGGAGAACGGCGCACCTGAAATGTGTTCTGGCCAATCAGCGCTCCGGCCAGATTTTCCTTTACGTACGCGTTCATCCCCGAGATGATGGCGACGACCGCGACCAGGAACGCCACCGAAACGATGATGCCAAGCAGCGTGAAGAAGGAGCGCAGCTTGTTGACGCGGATCTGTTCGAGAGCGGTGGACACGACGTCGGTGAAACGCACGGCCCAGGCTAACCCGTGTCCTTGTCGGCGGTTCCGCGCGCCACGACCATGATGGCCGCGAGCAGCGGAACGGCCACGAGCAGCCCGAGAAACCCGAACACCAGCGCCATCAGCGCCTGCATCACGATCGTCAGTGCCGGAGGGACGTCGATTCCTTCCTTCATCAGTATCGGGATGAGGAGATGGTTCTCGACGAACTGGATGCCGAAGTAGGCGATAGTGACGGCGAGCGCTTTCTCGGGGGAGTCGACGAATCCCATGGCGATCGCGGGGAGCGCGCTGAGGATCGGGCCAAGGGTGGGCACGAACTCGAGGAGGCCCGCTAGAATCCCGAGGGGTATCGCCGCCCGCACACCGAGCGCAAGCAGCACGATCGTCGTGACTGCGCCAATCACCACCATCGCGATGAACTGGGTGACGAGCCACCGCCTGAGCGTGCGGGCGATCGCACTCAGCGTTTTGTCCGCTCGCGGTCTCGCATCAGCTGGAACCAGCCGCAGCAGTCCGCGCCGGTATAACGAGGGGTCGATGGCGAGATAAATCGCGAGGAAAATGATGAGCAGGATGCCCGCCGCGACGGCGAGAGTCGAGCTGATGACGGGCAGGAAAAAGCGTTTTGCGCCGCCCAGCTGGGAGAGCAGACGGTCACCGAGACCTGTTGGCGCTCTGGCCGCTGCGGGGGGAGCCGCTCCACCTGCCGTTGAGTCCGGTGCTGGCTGAGCTGCGGGTGCCTCATCATCGAGTCCAATGATCGTGGCGAACACTCCGCCGCCGCCGGACTGGACCCAGACCTCCACCTTTTGCATCGCCTCGGGCAGCTTGGTTTTCAGCTCCCTCGTCTGTTCGCGGACGGTCGGGCCAATCCAGCTTCCAAAAACTCCAAGCGCTCCGAGGAACGCGAATACAATGAGGGGAGCAGCCAGGCCACGCGGAATCCGGTAGCGCTGGAGGCGGTCAACTCCCGAGCTCACTGCGAGCGCAAAGAGCACTCCCAGGAAGACCGTCAGAACGAGTGCGCGTGTGTGCCAGAGCAGCAGGAGCGCAACTGTAAGCCCCAGTACGATGGCGGTGATTACGAAAGCGTCGTAACGCCGGCCCTCCCCGCTGTTTTTCATGCGGTGAGTCTAGCGCCACCGCCGGGGTCGCGTAAGCACTCCCTACTCGTATCTCAACGCTTCCACGGGATCGAGGCGCGCGGCACGAGCGGCGGGAAGCAGTCCGAACAGGATGCCTGTGAAGGCGCTCGTCAGGAGTGCCGCGGCAACCGCGGAAAACGGTGTCGACGCAGGGATGGCGGGAAACGCCGTCCGTACTCCGAACGCGACCAGAACGCCGAGCACGAGTCCGATGCCGGCGCCGATGCTGGTGAGCGTCGCTGCCTCAACGAGGAATTGCCAGAGTATTGCGCTCTTCGTCGCGCCGAGCGCCTTCCTCACGCCGATCTCGCGCGTGCGCTCCGTTACGCTGATCATCATGATGGCTACGACGCCAACGCCGCCGACCAGGAGGCCGATCGACGAGAGTGCGAGTCCGACGACGAAGAACGTCCCGAACAGCTGGTTGTAGATGCCCATCAGGCGGTCCTGCGTAATGATCTCGAAATTGTTCTTTGCCGTGCTCTTCAGGCCGCGGCGAGCGCGCATGAGCGCGGTGACATCGTCCGTCGCTTCGAGCGTCGGCACACCCGGCTCCGGCTTGACGATGAAATCCACACCGCGCATGCGCATGTTCAGGGAGCGCCGCGCGGTCTCGATCGGAATGATCGCCTTGGCCTGATCTCCGCCGCCCGCCGAGCTCGGCGTGCCCATCGGGCTTGCGGTGTAGTGATAGATGCCGATCACCATGAAGGGCACGCCGTCAACGTTCACCATCTTGTCCATCGGATCCGAAGATCCGAAGAGCCTCGTCGCCAGCTTCTCGTTCACGATTATGACGCGCGCACCGGTCATGTTCTCGGCATAGGTAAAGCTGCGGCCTGGATAGATGTCGCCGCCGTCGACGTCAACCCAGTTTGGGGTATAGACCTCCATGCCGGTTGAGGTCTCCTTGTCCTTGTACGTGAACTTGGCGCCGGCTCCGAGATGTGCGGTGACGGCCTTGATCGATGGCAACCTCTCGATGGCAGTCGCTTCCTCGATCGTAAGGGCCGGGTTGCGTCGCTCGGGACACGTTTCGTCCGATCCGTCGCATGCATTGAAGCCGCCGATCGGCCGTCGATAGATGTAGAACGAGGTCGGGCCTGCCGCCTCGAGGTCCTTTGCGAAGCTCTCGTTGATGCCGCGCACAACCGAGGACATCGCCACCACCACGAACACGCCGATCGCGACCCCCATGATGGTGAGGCCGGCGCGGACCTTGTTCGACCGCATCGCGTCGAGGGCCATACCGACACCCTCGAGCGCGTTGCTGATGCGCTGGATGATCCTCATCTACTCTTTTCTCAGCGCTTCGATCGGGTCGAGTGCCGCTGCGCGCTTCGCGGGGTACACGCCTGAAGCGATCCCGACGACAGTGCCGAGCAGCGTCGCCATCACGATCGACCACGGCGCGACCGTGGCAGGCAGCGGCGTTTTCCACTCGATTGCCTTCGCCAGCAGGACGCCGAGCACGATTCCGATCATTGCGCCCAGCGTGCTCAGCGTTGCCGCTTCGACGATGAACTGACGCAGAATGTCCTTGCTGCGCGCGCCAAGCGACTTCCTGATCCCGATCTCGCGCGTCCGCTCGGCGACCGCGACGAGCATGATGTTCATGATGACGAGACCACCAACCACGAGCCCGATCGCGGGAAATGCCGTTCCGGCCATCGTCATGATGCTCTTCACCTTGGCCATGAAGGCGAGTGCGCTGGCCGAAGTCTCCATGAAGAAGTTGTCCTCGTCTCCCGGCCGCAGCTTCCGGCGCCCGCGCATCACCTCACGCACCGATTCCATCGCGTCCGTCATCGCCAGTGCGGAGGGCAGCTGCACCATGATGCCGTCGACATCGCCCCGCGGGTTGGTGGAGCGGTGCAGGGGAGAATTGAACGGTGCGATCGCGACGCGGTCGAGCGAAAGGCCGAACACGGAGCCCTGCTTCTCGAGAATTCCGATCACGCTATAAGGAATTCCCCGGATGCGGAGCTCCCTGCCGACCGGGTCGAGGTCGCGAAAGAAGTAGTTGGCCACTTCATCGCCGATTACCACGACGGGCGCGCCGAGTGCCGCTTCCTGCTGCGTGAAGAGGCGGCCGCGCGCGACGTCGTACTTCTTGATCGTGAAATAGTCGCCGTCGACGGCGTGCGCTTCGACCTGCTTCGGGCGCGCGTACTGCGACGATGCCAGGAGATACTCCTGGCTCTCGACGGCATATCGCGCCCCGGCAGGCAGGACGCTCGCCACGAGTGGAAGATCCGAATGGTAGAAGCGGGGGCGGCGCTGCCACTGCCGCCACTCCTCCTCGGTGCCGGCACCGTCGCCGAACCACGGGAAGCGGCGCAGCGTGAATGTGTTCACGCCGAGCATCTTGGCGGCGAAATCGTTCTCCATGTAGCTGCTCATCCCCTGCACGATGGAGATGACGGCGATGAGGAACATCACGCCGATGGTGACGCCAAGCAGTGTAAAGAAGCTCTTGAGTTTCTGAACGCGGATCTGCGCAAGCGCGAGCCAGATCGCTTCGACGAAAGGCATCTAGGCCCTCGGCGAAACCAGGTGTCCGGTTGCCTGCTGGATTGCCGCGAAGCGTTCGGCACGGTCGTCGCTGGCGATCAGACCATCCTTCAGCACGACCACGCGCCTCGCGTGTGCGGCGATGTCTGCCTCATGCGTTACCATGATGACGGTCTGTCCCTCGGCTGAAAGTCCCTCGAACACCCTCATTATCTCTTCCGACGTCGTCGAGTCGAGGTTTCCAGTTGGCTCGTCGGCGAGGAGAATGGAGGGCTTGTTGACGAGCGCGCGAGCGATCGCAACGCGCTGCCGCTGGCCGCCCGACAGCTCGTTGGGCCGGTGATGAATTCTGTCGCCGAGCTGCACGCGCTCGAGCGCCTCCGTCGCGCGCCGCTTCCGTTCATCGGAAGCAATGCCGGCATAGACGAGCGGTAGCTCGACGTTGTGGAGCGCGCTCGCACGGGGCAGCAGGTTGAAAGTCTGGAACACGAATCCGATCTCGCGGTTCCGAACTCGCGCGAGCTCGTCCTCGTCCTTCTCCGACACGAGCATTCCGCTCAGCCAGTACTCCCCTGCATCGGGAGTATCGAGGCAGCCAATGAGATTCATCAGCGTCGACTTTCCCGATCCCGATGGACCCATGATCGCGACGTACTCGTTGCGGCGAATCGCGATGTCCACGCCACGCAGCGCACGCACGATCTCCCCGCCCATGTCGTACTCGCGCTTAAGCCCACGCGTGACGATCACCCAGTCCTTGTCGGGCGCCGCACCCGGCACACCGGTCACGGCCTGACGCTCGGCGGTGGTGCTCATCGGGGCTTCCCCGCCAATAGCCGTCATCAGGACTTTTTCTCCGTGGCGCTGCCCGCCTTTTTCGGGTCGACCTTCATCTCTTTCACGAGCGCGCCATCCTTGAGCTCGCGAATGGCCTGGTACGTTCCACCGACGATCTTTTCTCCTTCCTTCAGGCCAGATACGACCTCGAAGTACTTCTCGCCGGCGATGCCCGTCTTCACTGGGCGGAACGTGACCCTGTTGTCCTTGCCCACGACGAACACGCCCTCAACGTCGCGCTTGCCGACTTCCTTCGCCGGAGCCTTGCGGCCGAGCGTGAGCGCGCCGCTGTCGCCCTTCGCGATGGGGTCGTCCTCACGGACGGTGAGCGCAATGATCGGGATCGCCAGCGCCGACTTGCGCGTCTGGGTTATGATCTTGGCAGTCGCGGAAAAGTCGGGGCGCGTCTCGGGCGGGGCGTTGATGAGTTGAATGGTGACCTCATAGTCGATCGCCTGGTCGGTGGCGCCGCCGACGCCGCCCGTTGATGCCGCCCTCACCGAGCTGTTGGAGATCTCCGACACGCGGCCGTAAAAGGTCGTGTCGGGGAACGCGTCGAGCTGGACGACGGTCGAATCGCCGAGTTTGATGCTCGACACGTCGGTCTCGTCCACCTTCACCTTGGTCTCGAGGACGGCCATGTCGCTGATGGTCAGGAGCGTCGCCGCGTCCTTGTTGAGCGTGCCCATGATCGCCGTCTCGCCTTCCTCAACGTTCAGGCGCGTGATGCGGCCGCTCATCGGCGCGACGATGGTGGTCTTGCCGAGGCTGCTGCGCGCGTCACGCATCGATGCGGTCGCCTGATCCACCGAGTGGGTGGCCGCTTCGAGCTGTGCCTGGTTGACCTCGACCTGCGTCCTTAGCTGCTCGACCTGCTCATCGGAAACGAGCGTCGGATTTGCTTTCTTGAGCGCGAGCAGGCGCTGGTAGTTGCGCGTCGCCTGGGCAAGTGCGGGCCGCGCCTGGGCGACCTGCGATCGAGCCGACGCTACGCCCGCCGTGGCGCGCTCGGCGTTCGCCTGGTACTGGGAAGGATCGACCTCGAGCAGGAACTGCCCGCGCGTCACCATCTGTCCTTCCTGTACCGCCAGCCGCACGACGCGCCCGGTGATGTCGGCGCTGACGTTGACCTTGGTGTGGGGCTGGACCTGGCCGCTCGCGGTCACCGATGCGACCAGATCGCGGCGCTGCACGTTCTCGACGCGGACCTCGGTCGCCTTGTTGCGACCCTTCATTGCGCTCGTAATTCCGAAGAGGGCAACTGCCAGGATCACGGCCCCGATTACTGACCATTTCGTGCGTTTCTTCATTTGTCGATCCGTTTAGCGAAGGGGACGGCCGACCGCACTTTCCAGCGCGGCGAAGGCTTTGTGGTAATCGTAAATCGCGTTGATGCGCTCACTCTCGGCGCGCTCGTACGTCGCGCGCGCCTCGGTCAGGTCGATGAACGTGGTCGCGCCGATCCGGTAGCGGTCCTGCACCAGCTTGAGCTCCTGCCGCGCCTTGGCCGCGTTCTGTTCCTGCAATGCGGCGGCTCGCGCCGCGGTGGTCACGGTGAGATACGCGGCGGTTACGTCGGCGGTGAGCGCGAGCTCGCGGGCGCGGACGCCATAGCGAGCATCGGAGCGGCTGGCCATCGCCTCCTGCACTCTCTGCTCGCGGATAAAGCCGTCGAAAAGCGGCAGGGATAGCGAAGCCGTAATCGAGCGCGGCGCGTTGGTGAAGTTGAACGGGAATTTTCCGTTCTCGCGGCGGATCGCATCAGCTTGCGCGTCGTTGAAGACGAACGCGTTGCAGGTGCCGAGATTGTTCGGCAGGCCAACGGCGGCACGCACTTCTTCAGTACGGACGCAATTGGCGAACGATGCTTCCGTCTGCGCCATCGCCTGCGAGACGGGAAACGCGCCGTCGGCGAATCCATAGGTATAACCGCCGATGCCGGTAGAAAGGCTCAGCGTCGGCGAATACTCGCTCTTCTCGCGCTTGACGTTGAGGTCGGCGACGCGCTCGCGCGAACGGAGAGCGACCACCACCGGGTTATCCTTGCGCGCCGTGGCGAGCAAGTCCGGGAGGCGCAGGTTGATCGGCACCACCGCGAAGCGGCTCACGAGCCGCAAACCGAGGGGCTGGTCGACCCCCATGAGCTGAAAGAGCCGAAGCTTCTCGATGTCCACGGTATTGCGGGCGCGCAGCACCTGCACCTGCTGCAATCCAAGCGCCACTTCAGCCCGAGAGATATCCAGCTGCGTGCCGGACCCGACGATCTCGCGAGCCTGCGCGAGCACCACCTGCTGCTGCGCCGCGATCACGAGCGTGTCCTGGAGCTCCGCACTCTCTTCGGCCTGGAGCGCGGAGAGGTACTGCTGCGAAACGCGGTCTCGCAGCGTCTCGGTAGCGCCGGTTATGTCGGCTTCGACGGCGTCGCGGTTGGCGCGCTGGAGGCTCGGCGTGAACAGCGTCGCGCTATTGATGCGATAGCCGATACCGAGCCGGTAGTTCGACTGATTCACGTCCGAGCTCGCGCCGAGGCTGGTGCCGTTGAAGATCTGGCGGCCACCCTGCTGGCGCTGCGCACTGAGCGACACGTCCGCGCTTGGCAACAGCTGTCCGTAAGCGGAGCGCACGGCGGCGCGGGCAGTGGCGCGGTTGTTCAGAATCTGCTGGAGCTCGGGATTGTTGCGGCGTGCAAGCGCGATCGCTTCCTCGATTGTGAGCTCGGCGCGCGCCACCGAGTCGCGCGCGGCGGACTGTGCCGACGCCTCTGTGGCCGTCGCCAGCAACGCTATGAATAGCAGTTTTCGCATCTTGATGGTGGGCGGTGTGGGGTGTCGTCCTCTACGAGCAACTATACAACAGAGTTTCAGCGCAGTGAATAACGAATTGCTCGTCAGGAGGGGGAGAACGTCCTCGTGGCTGGGATCGTTGACCGCCCAACAAGCGCGGGGTATGTGGCCGTGTTAGCTTGAACGAAATGCTTCGACGTCAGATTGGCGCCATCGCCGCACTTTCGGCGGTGACTGCCGTCCAGTGCGAGGCGCCACCGTACCCTGTCGCTACCCGGCGCCAACAGCCACGCGCTCCTCCGACATTCTGATTTCTTTGGTCACCACACCTGTGACGGGCCGGCCTCTCGGCGCGCCACATCAGAGAGCAGCCGCACCAGATATCCAGAGGCGTCGCGCCTGACGCGGCTGGCTGCTTCGCAACGGTTGGAGGATCCTTGCTTCAAAAGTTCATGCGGTCGGTAATGACGTACATGATCGCCACCGCTCGTGTGCGCATACCCCTCATTTGTCTCGCGGCCGGATGCCTGGCGCTTCTGCTGGCGCCGGCGGAGGCTTTGGCGCATGGAGTTGCCGCTGGTGATAAGGGGTACATCAAGGAGATCACCGGGGTGAACCTGATTCCGTTCGCTTATCTCGGTGCGAAGCACATGGTGACCGGGTACGATCATCTGCTCTTCCTGCTCGGCATCATTTTCTTTCTATACAGAATGAAGGATATCGGCGTCTATGTCACGCTATTCGCCGTGGGTCACTCGACGACGCTGATCCTCGGCGTCCTGACTGGCGTCAGCGTGAGCTCGTATCTGATCGACGCCATCATCGGGCTATCGGTCGTGTACAAGGCACTCGACAATCTCGGCGCTTTTCAGAAGTGGTTTGGGTTCCAGCCGAATGTGAAGGCGGCGACGCTGATCTTCGGATTCTTTCACGGCTTCGGCCTGGCGACCAAGATCATTGATTTCGAAGTCTCGCCGGATGGGTTGATATCGAACCTTGTCGCGTTCAACGTCGGGGTCGAGATC
>DATLXE010000275.1:0-5047 GCA_035575795.1 Gemmatimonadaceae bacterium | reverse complement strand
AGATCGATGTCCGTATTTCTCGATCGGTCGATGCCAGTGTGATTGGTGATGAGGCCGACGCGTTTGCCCCTGAGCGCCGCGGGCACGTTCGCGAGAAAGACCTCGATACCCGGCCGGACCGCTGCTTCCGGCACGGTTGCGGCGCTGGGCGACGAAACAGGCGCTGGCATTTGCGTGCACGCGGAGAGCATCAGCAGGGCGGGCGCGAGGATTCTCATCGATTCTTTCGTTGAGGTGATCAAGCTGCTATCTACTGCATGTAAGATCCGCAAGCATACCACCTTTGCAACGGCGGCGCACACCGGAAATCATCTGGTAATGCTAGCCGGCCTCCACCGAGCGAAACTTTCTGATTGAACGAGTCGTACCAGCCCGAATGCCGCCAGGTGCTGTTCGTTTGCTGGTCCCGATCTTCGTCCTCGCACTGTCAGCGTGCAATCCCCGCAACGAAGACACGAAGCGACTGCGCCGCTCCTGCGAAGCGGGCGAGGCAGCAGCCTGCAACCAGTTCGCAACCAGGCTGCAAACGGGGGAGTACGTTCTGAAAGATGTTACGCGGGCCGCCGGATTGTTCGATGAGGCATGCGCGGGCGGCATCGCGGAAAGCTGCGCCAGCTACGCGGTGATGCTTCAGCACGGCACCGGTGTCCGCCGCGACTCGGCAAGGGCACTCGGTCTGCTTCGGCAGGGATGCGAACGGGGCGCGATGGATGGTTGCACCCTTCTCGGCGAGCTGTATCGGGAAGGAGCAGGGGCGCCGCGCGACCTCGCGCGCGCCGTATCGCTCTTCCAGCAGGCGTGTAACGCCCGTAAGACAGCGGCATGCGCACATCTCGGCTCGCTGTACGCCGAGGGACATGGGACCGCCGGGGATGTCTCTCGCGTGGCGGCGCTGCTGAAGAAATCCTGCGACTCCGGGGTCGCGCTCGGGTGCGTCGGCCTCGGCCGCATGCACGCCGCGGGTGCCGGCGTCGGGCAAAGCGATTCCACCGCTGCGGCGATGTTCAGGCGGGCCTGCAGCTTCGTGGAAACCGCGGGCTGTTTCCTGCTCGCCACCGCCTACGAGTCAGGGAAGGGCTTGACCCAGAACTTCCAGATGGCCGCCGAGCTGTATCGCGAATCCTGTCAGGAAAGGAACGGGGAAGCGTGCGCCCGCGTGGCAGCATTGTACGAAAGAGGGGCGGGCGTACGCCGAAACGCAAAACGAGCAGCCGAGCTGCGCCGCGAAGCGTGCGAGGCAGGGCACGCCGAGTCGTGCGCAAAGCCGAAGGGATCCTGATGAGGGACGCCGGCGGGGAGGTGCTGCTTGCGGTTGAGCAAGTCACAAAACGCTATGGGAACGTCGTCGCGCTCGACGACGTGAGCTTCAGCATCACTGACGGCATCACCGGTATTCTTGGCGAGAACGGAGCCGGTAAAAGCACGATCATCAAGATTCTGCTGGGTCTCCTCCGGCCGACGTCCGGCTCGGCAACGGTACTCGGCCTCAGCGCTTCGCACAGCGTAGCGGTCCGTGCGCGTGTTGGATACATGCCGGAGCACGACTGCCTGCCGAGCCATGTCAGCGCGGCTGAATTTCTCACGCACATGGCGCAGGTGAGCGGAATCCCGCCTGACATGGCGCGTACGCGCGCGGCCGACACACTTCGTCACGCAGGCCTGTTCGAGGAGCGGTATCGCGCGATCGGCGGGTACTCAACCGGCATGAAGCAGCGCGTCAAGCTCTGCCAGGCGCTCGTCCACGATCCCGCGTTCGTGTTTCTCGATGAGCCGACGGCGGGTCTGGACCCGGCAGGTCGCGAGGAAATGCTGAGCCTCATCCGGAAGACCCACCGTGAGTTTGGCATCAGCGTCCTGTTCTCCTCCCACCTGATGGCCGATGTCGAGCGCACGTGTGACCGAATCATCGTTCTTCACGGCGGCCGCGTGGTGCATTCCGGGGCGGTCGCGCACTTCACCAAGGAAACGGAGACGGTCTTCATCGAAGTCGATACCAACCGAGAGGCTCTCGTCACCGCGCTCGAGCGACGCGGCGTCGTGGTGACCGCCGATCGGGGCGGCATGACGGTTCAGGGAACCGACGAGTCCGTGTACGACCACGTGCGGGATGCACTCGTCGAAGCGGAAGCGCCTCTTCGGCGCATGGCGCCGCGGCGGCGCGAGCTCACCGAGCTCTTCGAGCGGGAGCCGAAATGACAGGCACGGTATTCGATATTGGGTATCAGCGCTACACCGGGCGGCGCGAAGGTCCGGCCCGGGGGCGGAAGGCCATTTTCAAGGATGGATTGCGGACCGCGCTCGGACTGGGCCGGGGCGCGCGCGCCAAGACCCTGCCGTGGTTTTTCATCGTGTTGCTCACCGGCATCGGCCTGGTCATGGCGCTCATTGCCGGCGCGGCGGAGCGGCTCGCGGGCCCGGGCTCTGCGGCAAGACTGGACCTTCCGTCGCATTCCGCTTACAACGGCATCGCCTCGGTAATCTTGTTCGTGTTCGCGGCGCTCGTCGGACCGGAGCTGTTGTGCCGCGACCGCCGTGACGGCGTGCTCAGCCTGTATCTGGTACGGCCGGTGACCGGCTCGGATTATGTCGTTTCACGGTGGGGAGCATTCCTCACTGTGATGACTGCGGCCGCCTGGCTTCCGCAGATCGTTTTGTTTCTCGGGCTGTCAATGGGAGATCCGAAGCCGCTCCATTATCTGGCGCTTCACTGGCGCGACGTACCGAAATTCCTGACGGCGGGCCTCGCAATGGCGGTGTACGCCACGACATTGGCGCTCCTCACCGCGTCGTTCACATCGCGGCGCGCCTATGCGTCCGTGTTCCTTGTCGGCCTTTTAATGATCTCGGCTCCGTTCACGATCGGTCTCGCGCAGGAACTTGACGGCAAGGCGGCGCAATGGATCTCAATGTTCAGCCTCACGGACGTCCCGGTGCACGTGAACGACGTGATCTTCGGGGAGCTCAGTGAGATGACGGAACATTCGCCTGCCCGCCTCCTGCCGGCGTGGGTGCGGGTGGGCTGGTACTTCGTTTGGGTACTTGTGCCAGGTGGAGTGCTGTGGTCGCGCTACCGGAGAATGACGCCATGAGCGTGAGCGCGGAGCCCATGGTCCCGCCAGAAGCTGCGCCGTTGCCGGTGATTCGAGTGAACGGCGTGTCGCGCTGGTTCGGCAGCGTCGTCGCTGTCAGCGAAGTGACGTTCGATGTAATGCCGGGCATAACCGGGATGCTCGGTCCCAACGGGGCGGGCAAGACAACACTGCTCCGGATGATGACAGGGCTTGCCGCAGCATCAACCGGAACCGTGACTGTGTTCGGCGAGCCGGTGCGCGACAACCCCCCGCTTTACCGGCGCATCGGCGTGATGTCGGAGCACGAGACCGTCTACGGATTCATGAAGGGGCGCGAGTTCGTGACGATGATGGGACGCCTCCGCGGTGTCGCCAACCTCGACGATGCCGTTGACCGCGCGATCTCTCTCGTCGACCTGGCTGACGCGCAGCACCGTTCGATGGAGACGTACTCACGGGGCATGCGCCAGCGGATGCGCCTCGCTGCCACGCTCGTTCACGATCCGGAAATCCTGATTCTTGACGAGCCGCTGAATGGCGCCGACCCGCGCCAGCGCGTGCACTTCAAGCGCCTGCTGCAGACACTTGCCGCCGAGGGGCGGACGATCGTGCTTTCGTCGCACATCCTCGAAGAGGTGGAGCAGCTGGCGGATACCGTGCTCCTGATCGTGAACGGAAAGCTCGCTGCCTCGGGAGGTTTCCGCGCCATCCGCGCGGCCCTCAACCAGCGTCCTTATCACGTCCGCATAATCTGCGATTCCCCGCGCCGGCTGGCGGCGGCAGTAGTCACGCTCGACTCGGTAGACGCCGTGCGAGTCGATCCCGACGGCGCGCTCGTGGTGCTGAGCCGGAACGTGCTCGATCTCCAGATCGAGCTGCCTCGTCTCGCCAGGTCGGAAGCAATCAGCCTGCGGAAAGTGGAGCCGCTGGACGACTCGCTGGAGAGCGTATTCGGCTATCTGGTGGAGAACTAGAATGCTCTCCGTCTACCGTCTCACCCTGCGCCAGCTCTCCGGCCGGTGGCGGCTCGCGATCATGGCGGTGCTTGCGGCCATGCCGGTCGTCATCGCGCGCGCAATGCTGGGGGCGCAGGGCGCTCCTACAGTGGAGACCTTCGAGACGACTGTTGTGAGCGCAATGCTGGCTGGCTCCATTGTGCCATTGGTGGTCCTCGCGATCGCCGCCGCTGCTTTCGGCAACGAGCTCGAAGACCGAACATTGGCCAATCTCATGCTCTCGCCGCTCCCGCGCTGGAAGATCGCAGTCCCCAAGCTGCTCGCGACCATCACCATCGCCGGCCCGTTCATAGCGCTCAGCGCGCTGCTTACGGCTCACGTCGGGTTCCTCGGCGAATGGCCGGCAACGATTTCCGTTACGGTCTCGGCCATCGCCGCGGTGGCAATGTATGCTTCACTGTTCGTCTGGCTCGGGCTCGTGAGCAGCCAGGCGATCGGCCTCGGCCTCCTCTACATCGTGCTCTGGGAAGGACTCCTCTCAGGGTTCGTCTCAGGCGTTCGGCTGCTGAGCATCCGCTACTACGCCATCGCGCTGATGCATGGGCTGGACGAGCGCCGTTTCGCCACGGGCGACCATCTGAGCATGGCTGCCGCGCTCATCGTGACAACGCTCGTAATCGGTGGCTTTCTCTTCCTCTCCACCCGCCAACTGCGAAAGATGGATGTGCCGTAGCGCCAGGGCGCGCTACAGCTCGGCTTTCGTCAGGGCGCTGCGCCCCACGGCGGGGGCGGAGGGGCGATCGGCTTTGTGAGGTCGAACTCGATACGAAAGCGACGGTCAGTTCCCTCGCGGCGCAGCGCGTAGGCAAACATGGTGTTCGCGATTATCTCGACAGTCCAGACGTTGGTGCGGGCTGCAGGAATCAGTAACGCCGTGTGTTCGTCGGCAAAAAATTCCTGCTTCGTGGCGGTGCCGGTGTTTTGTGTGTCACCGCCGTACTGCGTGATGCGATCCTCAGA
>DATLXE010000274.1:0-3744 GCA_035575795.1 Gemmatimonadaceae bacterium | reverse complement strand
CTCCTTGGCCTGATCAACAACGTGCTCAACTTTTCCAAGGTCGAGGCCGGCCAGATCAGCTATACGATCGAGACGGTTCTCGTCGGGCCACTGGTACGCGATACCGAGGCGATGATAAAACCGCAGATGATCGCGAGCGGGCTGCAATACCACAGCGACGGTGACGACGTGCTGGCGGTGCGCGCCGACCCCGAGAAGCTGCGGCAAATCATTATTAACCTTCTCACCAACTCGCTCAAGTTTACGGAGAGCGGGGGAGAGATTACCGTCGAATGGGGCGAAATCGGCTCGACGGAACGGTCGTTCGAGCGGATGGCATACTTGCGTGTCAGGGACACCGGCGCCGGAATCGACCAGTCGAAGCTGCAGTCGATCTTCGAGCCATTCGTTCAGGTGGACGAGGGGCTTCGGCGCACCAACGACGGTGTGGGCCTTGGACTGGCTATCAGCCGTCTGCTCGCGCGCGAGATGAGTGGTGAGCTTGTGGCGGAGAGCGAGCTTGGGCGCGGCAGCACCTTTACGCTTACACTGCCGCGCGCCTGACGCGTTCCTTTACGCGCATGTGTCTTGCAACGCCCGGGAGGGCGGTCATCCTACAGTTCCGGAGAACAGTCATGCAGAAGCTATTGATCTCGCTATCGATGCTCGCGTTTACCGCTTGCGCGGGCATGGGCGGACGTCAGGTCGAGGTAAGGACGGGCCCCGAGCCGACCGCGGATGCGGCAATTCACCTCACGAACAACCTGAGTCAGGCCGTAAACGTCTACGTTGTGAGCGGCGGCAACGACATTTTTCTCAAGCAGGTCGGCTCCAACACCGCGGAACACATCCCGGTGCAGGGAATCGCCTCCGGTGCGACGGTACTCCTGCGCGCCCGCACGGTCGATGGAAGGAGCACGTACACCAAGGACAACGTTATGCTCTCGAGCATGTACCGGTGGCGACTGCCCTGAATACAGCTGTTTCGCCGCCGCTGCTCGGCTGGCAATAGCTCGTTGGAGCGCTTAGCTTTACGGGTCGTCGTGTAGCAACACGACGGCCCGTTTTGCTTGCCGGCGACTCTTCCCGAAGACTCGTCGGCTGGCGCTCGTCCAACGCCGGTCAAGGTGAATGTCCGCTCCCACTGATTACGTAAAAAATCTGGCGCTACGCGTAATCGATCCCCTCGTGGAGGTTCTGGCGCGCCATAACGTGAGCCCGAATACGCTCACCACGATCGGCACTGGTTTCACGGTCATCGCGGGCCTCGTGTACGGGCTCGGACACATCATGACGGCGGGCTGGATTCTGGGGCTGACGGCACTGTTCGATGTTCTCGACGGGTCCGTTGCCCGGCGCTCAGGGAAATCCACCGTGTTCGGCGCATTCTACGACTCCAGCCTCGACCGTGTCGCCGATGGCGCGCTGATGGCCGGCCTGACCGTTTTCTACGCGGCCAACGCATCGCACCACAACACCTCGATGGTCGTCGTGTGCCTTCTCGGAATTATCGGCACGTTCCTGATTTCCTACACGCGCGCGCGCGCGGAATCGCTCGGCATCAATGCCAAGGTCGGGCTGATGCAGCGGCCCCAGCGGATTTTCCTGCTGTCTGCTCCGCAGGCCCTTTTCGGCCTGTTCTGGGACGGATGGGTGCTGATGGGCATCGTGGTCCTCCTCACCGCGACGGCGTGGATCACCGCCGTCCAGCGCATCGCATTCGTCTACCGCGCGACGCTCCGGATGGAGCCCACCCCCATCCGCATGATTACCGACCCACCTGTCAAAGCGCCGACCCGGATCACATCGCGCCGCGCGCAATCCTAAAACTCGTACGGAGATACATTGGGCAGCTCTTCCTCACGTGAAGCCCGTAAACCCATAGGTCCCGCGTCGGGCCGTCTCGGCATCCTCACCCCCGGACTCGGGGCGGTTGCGACGACGTTCATGGCCGGCGTCGAGAGCATCCGCCGCGGTCGCTCGAAGCCGATCGGGTCTCTGACCCAGATGGCAACGATCCGGCTCGGAAAGCGTACCGACAACAGGTCGCCGCTGATCAAGGATTTCGTGCCGCTCGCGTCGCTCGACGACCTGGTTTTCGGTGCGTGGGATCCCATCCCGGACGATGCGCTGACGGCCGCGCGCAAGGCGGGGGTGCTCGAGGAGAAGGACATCGAGGCGGTCGCCGACTTCCTGCGCGAAATCAAACCGATGCCGGCCGTATTCGACAACCGGTATGTCACGCGCATCAAGGGCTCCAACGTCAAGCAGGGGAAGACAAAGCGCGACCTCGCCGAGCAGCTGCGACAGGACATCCGCGACTTCAAGGCGCGGCACAAGCTGGATCGCGTCGTGATCGTGTGGTGCGCGTCGACCGAGATATTCATCAAGGCAGGAGCCCCGCACGCCACGATCGAGCAGTTCGAGAAGGCGATGGAGAGGAACGACGAAGCGATCGCGCCGTCGATGCTCTACGCCTACGCGGCGATCATGGAGGGAGTGCCGTTCTGCAACGGCGCGCCGAATCTTTGCGTGGACACGCCAGCGTTGCTGCAGCTCTCCCAGGAGCGCGGCGTGCCGATTTCGGGAAAGGATTTCAAGACCGGCCAGACCTGGATGAAGACCGTGATCGCGCCGGGACTCAAGGCGCGCATGCTCGGCCTCGCCGGATGGTATTCGACCAACATCCTCGGCAATCGCGACGGAGAAGTGCTCGACGACCCACAGTCGTTCAAGACCAAGGAGGAGTCGAAGCTCAGCGTGCTGCACACCATACTGCAGCCTGACCTCTATCCCGACCTGTACAAGGATTTCGCCCACGTGGTGCGTATCAACTACTACCCGCCGCGCGGCGACAACAAGGAAGGCTGGGACAACATCGACATCGTCGGATGGATGAACTACCCGATGCAGATCAAGATCAACTTCCTCTGCCGGGACTCGATTCTCGCCGCTCCGATCGTCCTCGATCTTGCCCTGTTCTCGGACTTCGCGCAGCGGGCGGGCATGAAGGGAATTCAGGAGTGGCTGTCTTTCTACTACAAGAGCCCGATG
Source organism: Gemmatimonadaceae bacterium (assembly GCA_035575795.1). Lineage (GTDB taxonomy): Bacteria > Gemmatimonadota > Gemmatimonadetes > Gemmatimonadales > Gemmatimonadaceae > UBA4720. Next base: position 711 of record DATLXE010000274.1, on the reverse strand, counting down.
GCGGCGCCGGGCCTGCAGCCGGAGCATGATCTCTTCATCCAGCAGACGAAGCTCAAGAACACGCTCCGCCACCTGATGGGCGAAGATCAGATCACTCACCTCGGCCTCGAGTACTACGCGTGATCTCTCTCCGTCACGCCGCGCTGTTGGTGCTGACGCTCGCGCTGGCTGGCTGCGGCAAGAATCCGAAGGCGACGGACGTTCGTCTGTGGTCGGACAATTACACTTTCCGCGTCACTGTCGATCCAATGCCGCCGCGCGCGATGGAGCAGACGCCCTACCGCATCGTCGTGCTGGACAAGAAGTCGGGCCAGCCGATAGAGACTGGCGAGGGGCGCATCTTTGCCACTAGCAAGGATGGTGCGAACACGAACGACGGATTCAAGAAAGAGAAGGAGCTCGGCACTTACTCGGGGCGCCTTTTCTTCGCCACGACGGGTGACTGGGCGATGGCGATTCAGTTTCGCCGCGAAAAAAATGAGCGCATGCCGCTCGAGAGAGTCGACTGGATCCAGGGAGTACGCCCCGAGAGCGAGCCGGGTAGCTAGTCAATGCGGCATTTTTTCAGGACTCAGCTCACGCCGGTCGACGTTCTACGCATCGCGGATACGTTCTTTCCCGGTGTCCCCCTCGAGCGGAACGGCCACACCGCGCGCTCCCGCACGTACAGCGGAGCGCTTGGCACTCTCAACCTCGCGGTGAAAAAGGAAG
>DATLXE010000273.1:0-2679 GCA_035575795.1 Gemmatimonadaceae bacterium | reverse complement strand
CGTAGTCGAGAACTTTCTTCCCGGCTCCCTCGACCGCCTCGGAATAGCCGTCCCGGATTTGCTCGAGCGGCATCCGGATCTCATCTGGTGCACGATCTCCGGGTTCGGGCCGGGCAGCGAGCGGCCAGGCTACGATTTCGTTATCCAGGCCGAGTGCGGGTGGATGTCGATCAATGGAGAGCGCGAGGGTGCGCCGATGAAGGCGGGAGTGGCGCTCGCGGACGTCAATGCAGGGAAGGATGCGGTGATAGCGATTCTTGCCGCCGTTACTGAGCGCTCTGCCGGGCAGCTCCCCGCGAGCAGGCGCCTGATCAACATCTCGCTCGCCGCCAGCGCGCGCGCAGCCCTCGTCAACGTCGCGCAGAACGTTCTCGTGTCGGGAAGGGAAGCGGGCCGCTGGGGAAACGCGCACCCGAATCTCGTCCCCTATCAGCTCTTCGATGCCTCGGACCGGGCCGTCGTCATCGCCGTCGGCACGGATGCGCAGTGGCACTCGTGCGCGACCGCGCTGGGGCTTGCTTCCCTCGGTGCCGATCCCGGTCTCGCGCGCAACTCGCAGCGGGTCGAGCGGCGGGAGTCCGTGGTCTCGGCTTTCGCTACACGAGTCAGGGAGATGCGAGCCGAAGACGTCGTCGCCGCACTCGACGCGGTACATGTGCCCTGCGGCCTGGTGCGGACAGTCGCGGAGGCAATCAATGGCGCCGGTGGCTCGCCGCTCACGGGCATTCCTCCGGCAATCCCCGGCAGTGTCAGACTCGCTCCGCCGTTACTCAATGAGCACGGTGAGGAGCTCCGCGCGCTGGGCTGGCGCGCCTTTCTGCAGTGACGGATATTATCGCCGCTGCGCACCCTGCGCCGCCCCTGTCGTTCACTCAATGGCGAAAGTTATGAAGCGTAGCTGGCCAGTCACTGCTGCTGCCGCACTGGGTGTGATGCTGGTTGCGGCCTGTTCCGACGAAGACAGAACGACCGGTCCCGTTGGACAGAAGTCCTTCGATCGATATGTGGCGATCGGTACGAGCACCAGCATGGGCGTGCAGTCAGATGGTGTTTACCACTCGACTCAGCAGGCGGCGTGGCCGAATCTGCTGGCGCACCAGGCGTTCGCCCGGTTCACCCAGCCGCTGATCCAGGGTCCAGGATGCTTCTCTCCCTTTATCGCCCCGCTGCAGCTGAGCAGGCGCCTCAGCGGCATCGCGATCGGTGCTCCGGTCGGCGCCGCGGATACGACCTGCGCACTGTTCCCTGGTATCACACTGCCGACGAATGACGTCGCCATTGACGGCGCCAACACCTACGATGCGCTGCGCATCACTCCCGAATCGACCGTCGTGGAGAGCGCGAAGCGTCGCCGCCAGTATCGCGTCGTGCTGCCGCCGGGCAAGTCGCAGGTCACCGCGATGATTCAGCAGAATCCGACTCTGGTTTCGGTCGAGCTCGGGTCCAACGAGGTCCTGAGAGGTGTCACGACGGGTTTGCTGGTTCCTGCCACGGCGTACAGAACGACGTTCACCTACGTCCCGAATTCAGTCTGGCAGCCGGTGTACCAGCAGGTTCTCGACAGCGTCATTAAGACGGGGGCCAAGGCAATTCTTGTCGGCGTGCCGAACGTCACGAGCATCGTCTCCAACCGCGCGGGCGACGAGCTTTTCGCGGATCGCATCGCCTTCCAGAGCTTCGGCGTAATCATCTCGCCGAATTGTTCGGGCAGCACGAATCTTGTCTTCGTTCCGTCCAAGGTTGGCAACGCAGTCGCCACTGCTCGCGCAACGGGGACCGCGTTCACTCTCAGTTGCGCCAACGTTCCTGGCACACAAGACGACGTGCTGACCCCGGCGGACGTAGCTACGCTTACCGGTGTAGTCGCAGGCATGAATGCCTACATCCAGGCGCAGGCGACCGCCAACGGCTGGGCGTTCCTGGATGCCAACGCGGTTCTCGCCACTTTCGTGACGAATCGCGGAACGTACAGCGTCGCGAAACAGTTCGGCTGCGTGAATCCCTACGGCCAATTCATCAGCCTCGACGGCGTGCATCCGAATGTCCAGGGACATCAGGAGATTGCGAACGCGGCTGCCGATGCGCTCAATGGGAAATACGGGTTCGCCATTCCGAAGAACATCCAGTCGGTGCTCACGGCCGCTCAGCTCTGCCCGTAGCGCCGCTTCTTTCTGCACAACAGAGGGCGAGGCTTAGGGTCTCGCTCTCTTTGCATCGATGAGATACATCGGCAACAAGACCCGCCTGCTTCCGTTCATGCTTCGCACGGTGGCGCGGCTTGGCATCGAGCGCGGAGTTTTTCACGATGCATTCGCCGGCACGGCCAGTGTCGGTGGCGCATTCCGGCAGTGCGGCTGGCGGGTTCATACAAGCGATATCCTCGCCAGCTCCTTCGTTTTCCAGCAGGCATACGTCGTCGCCGACCCTGCCGACCCTGCCGACCATGCCGACGCGGACGTCGAGACGCGGGCGCTCGCGCTTTCGCGCGCCGATCCGCGCGTTTCCTTCATCAGCCGCAACTTCTCGCCAATCGGCGGGAGGATGTTCTTTACCGAGGAAAACGCGGCCCGCATCGATGCCGCGCGCGAGCTTCTCGAGCAGTGGCGGCGGGCCGGCGAGCTCAGCGACCGTTCGTATTTCGTCCTGCTCGCGGCAGTGATCGAAGCCACCGACCGGATA
>DATLXE010000272.1:0-1688 GCA_035575795.1 Gemmatimonadaceae bacterium | reverse complement strand
CAGGTACTGCTGCCAATCGACGTCCTCCTGCTTCACATCGTCGTAGGCCCGGGCCCAGCGCGGGACGGAGTCGTGCCAGGCGGTTTCGACTTCGCTGATCTTTCCGAGGATGCCCGACTGGATCAGCTTCGCGCCGGCCTGGTGGCGACGGTCGCTTCGCCGCTGGCTGCCGACCTGCACGATCGTCTTGTTCTCTCTGGCGAGCGCCATGGCGGTCTTGGCCTGTTCGAGGTCCGTGGCCATCGGCTTCTCGACGAACACGTCCTTCTTCAGCTTGATCGCGTCGATCATGATCGGCGTGTGGCCGAAGTCGGGCGTCGCGATCATGACCGCGTCAAGGTCTTTCACCGCGAGCAGGTCCGCGTACCGCGCGAATGTCAGCGGCGCCTTCCTCTGTTTGGCTGTGACGGCCGCGGCGGTCTTGTCGAGATTCACGCGCCAGACGTCGCAGATCGCGGCGACCTCGACGTTGAGATCGGTGAGGCGGAAGATTTCACTGATCAGGTAATTCCCCCGGATGCCGCAGCCGATGACGCCGATGCGCAGCCGGTCGTTGGCACCCATCATCTGGCCGTTGAGGATGGACGTCATGGTCAGGCCGGCCGTGGCGGCTGCTGATATCCGGATGAATTCCCGACGGTCGGCGTGAGTGGTTGTCATAAGGTTTCTCCTGCTATCTAACCGCACCCGGGCTATTTTTTGCTGAGCGCCACTCCCGCCGTCGTGACGTAGTACTTCGCGACCATCGCCGCCTGCTCCCAGGCCGGCATCGATTTCGGGTCCCGCATGTACCCGAGAAACGCGCGTGTCACCTCGGCGAAGTGCGCTTCGTGCCCGGTGCGAGAGCCGTCCGGCACGATGACATGGAGTTCCCGACCGTCGTCCTCGATTGCCAGGCCAGGGACCGTCGCCTGGAGCGCCGCGACTCGCGCCCTGGCAGCCTCGGCCACACGCGCGTGGTCCGCCGGGCTGACGGGAACGATGTAGAGCTCCGTACGATACTTCTGTTCGGGCCCCTGTCGTACTTCGATTCGGGACCGGGTGCCACGCACCACTGCCTTGTGGGTGTCCCCCGCTCCCGGCGCGGCCTCGAAATCCCACGTCGCTTTTACGCGGGTGTGGATGCCGCGCAGCGTGTAGAGGAGCGACGTATTGCCGTCGTACTGAAGCTGGCCGTCCTTGATCCGCGGCGCCAGGGATGCCGGAAATCCGCCTGTCCCCGTGACCCGCCCGAAATCAGCAGCCGACATCATCGTGGGCCAGCGCTCCGCCGAGAGCAGGCGGATGTCGGTCCTGTAGTTGATCGCCTGCCCGGGGAAAAGGATCCAGGGGACGAGATCGACGAGGTGCGTGCCGACGTCGGACAGCCCCTCGCCCTGCTGCTCGGTGTCGAAGAACCACGCCGGGCGCAGGTTCGGCACTCCGGCGACGGTCTTCATCAGGTAGTGCACGCTCTCCAGCGTCACGCCCGGCTCGCTCGCGGTTCCGGGGACCAACGCTCCCGTGACCGCGGCGTCGTTGACGAAGGCCTTCTGCAGGATCGTCGTGATCTCGAACCGCTCGGTCATCACGTCGTACGCGACGAGACCCTTGCTCGCAGCCGTGGACAGGGCCTGCTCCAGTTTCGGCAGATCCTCGACCGAGACGATCCACGGTTTGTCGGCGAGCACGTTCAGACCGGCGTTGAC
>DATLXE010000271.1:0-2199 GCA_035575795.1 Gemmatimonadaceae bacterium | reverse complement strand
CGGCCAACGTCGCTCCTCTACAAGCGCGATGAGGCAGGCAATCTCAGGCTCATCGGTGCGATGTACACTGCCTCGAAGCGCGCGAGCGAGGAGGAGCTCGACGAGATTGTCCCGCTCAGCATTGCGCGCTGGCACCGGCACGTGAACTGGTGCGTACCGCCTCGCCGGTCGAAGGGCAGATGGAAGGAATCACGGGACGGCCGACCGGTGTTCGGTCCGCTGGGCGTGGCGACGGAGGCGGAATGCAAAACAGCCGAAGGCCGGTTTTTACCCCAGGTCTTCGGCTGGATGGTGCACGCCAACATTTCTGCGGGCAACGACCTCCGTGCGATCTGGCACGACGATCACCTGGAGCCCGAACACGCAATGATCGGAGCCCCGAAGAGCTCCGACTAGTCAGCTAGCGGCGGGCGCCGGGGTTGCCGGTGGTGCCCGTCGTGTGCGTCGTCGTTCTGGTCTCGACTACCTCTTTGCGCTTGCGCGGCAGGAGACCGAGCAGACCGAGAAGTCCGAGCCAGCCCCAGTCGAATCCGTCGTTATCGTCGGTGGTAACGACGCCTGCGGTGGTGTCCATCGTCGCCTGCGCGAAAACGGCAACGGGAGCGGCGGTCATCGCGACTGCGACTGCAGCGCCCTGCAGCATCAACCGTGCTTTACGTGGAATCATTTCTGCCTCATGGAAGAAGAGTCTGTATCGCACAGGCAGACGCTATGCCAAGCGTGCGCCGGCGCTGCCCGGGCCGGTTTCGGTCAGCGAGCCGCGGTGGTCGTAGCGCCACGCGAAGCGAGCACCTTTTCGCGACCCGTCAGATAGAGGAGAACGACCAGAACGACGAAGGGGATGAGCGAGAGCAGGTCGGCAGAGCCCCCAGAGCGGAGGGGATTGGACTCCCCGAATGCGGTTATCCGCTCGTTGAACCCGGCCATCATCGGGACGCCGGCGAGGAACGCGATAATGATTCCCGCGATCGCGCCACCAGCGATGTACCCTGACGCCATCAGCACTCCGGGACTTCTGTCGCCCTCGGCGACCAGCTGGTCAGACGTGAGATTGCTCCCGGCGTGTTTCTTCGCGATCCACTTGTCTACCGCCCAGCGGATCAGTCCGCCGAGGAAGATCGGCGCTGATGTCGAGAGCGGGAGGTAAACGCCGACCGCGAACGCCAGCGAAGGAATGCCGGACATTTCGAGCACGATCGCGATCATCGCACCGAGAAGAACGAGCGCCCAGGGAAGCTTGCCACCGAGGATGCCCTTGATGATGTAGGAAACCAGTGTGGCCTTGGGAGCGTCGAATTTGGGCACGGTCTGGCCGTTCGGCAGCTCGCGGATGCTCCCGTTGATCCCCGGATCGACGAAATACACGGGCGTACCGCTCTCATCGACGAGATACTTCTCGGCGTTTCCACCGGCCGCGTCCTGGCGGTGCCAGACGAGGTATTGCTTCCCATCCGCGGGACCGCTCACCATCAGGCCCTCGACACCTTCGCGCTTGCTGAGGGTCGCGACATCAGCGCGCTCTCCCGGCTTGAGCGAGCCCGCGGCGATACCCTGCGGCGCACCGGCGACGGGCACGTACACCGAGCCGGCGGAGTTCAGCTTGAGGAGGATCGGCCCGAGCGCGAGCGCAGACACCAGCGCGCCGATGAGGATGGCGATCTGCTGCGACCGCGGCGTCGCGCCGACAAGGAAGCCTGTTTTCAGATCCTGTGATGTGGTGCCGCCGTTGGATGCAGCGATGCAGACGATCGCGCCAATGGAAAGCGCCGTGACGAAGTAGTTGCTCCCCGTCCAGCCGAGGACGACGAAGGTGAGGCAGGTGAGCAGCAGCGTGGCGATGGTCATCCCGGAAATCGGGTTCGAAGTCGATCCGATTTCGCCGGTGAGGCGCGACGAGACGGTAACGAAGAGAAATCCGAAGAGAACGATCAGTAGCGCGGCTGCAACGCGCGCGATGATCGGGGTGCCGCCGATGTAAAGAGGATTGGCGAACGCAATCGTGACCAGCAGCGCGATAATGCCGATGAGTACGGTTCTGAGCGAAAGATCCCGATCCGTTCTGACGGTCGCCGACGCGCTGCCCTGCGCACGCGATGCGGAGAAGTCACGCATACCGCCCCGTATACCGTGCCAGATGGTGGGCAGCGAGCGGAACACGCTGATGAGGCCGCCCATCGCGACGGCGCCGGCGCCGATGTA
>DATLXE010000270.1:0-37179 GCA_035575795.1 Gemmatimonadaceae bacterium | reverse complement strand
AATGTCGTAGCCGACCTGGTTGCCCGTTGCGCCCAGCTGCCTCGCCAACGCCAGCGCGAGGCTGTTCGGGTTGCGCGATGCGACGAGTCTCGCGATCGCCGGGTAGTTCCAGTCACCACGACGCGACAGCGAGGTGAAGTTAAGCGGCGTGCGCGACGCGATTGCTATCACCGTTCCGCGGGCGTCAGTAATAGCCGGTTCGTAATTGCTGTACGTGCCAAAGCGGTACGAGTTGTAGAGCGGGTCGGAGATGACCATCCGATTCCCCGCGTGGCCGGCAAAAAAGTTCGGAAGTCGCTCCCGTTGCCTGGCCTCCATGAAGCCGTCGTGGTCGGGATAGGCGGGGTAAAGCACCTGTATGTCACGGTCGAGATCGACGGAAATCACCATCACGTACGAGTTCTCCCGCACTTCAATTACCGGCGTGATGTACGTGGAGATGTTGCCACCCGATTGCGAATAGATACGCACCACCGGCGCGTCATCGTGCTGGCGGATGTCCTGCGCCGCGGCACTCCCTGTTCCCGCAAGAAATGCAAGCGTTCCGGCTGCCGCCACCAATCCTGCTCTCATCATTCGCTCCCGAATGTTGGCTTTCAGGGGAAGTAGGGGAGCAAGAAGAAAGCCCGCCAGGGGGGCCGCGCCGGCGTCGGCTACCTCGCCGTTCCCCGGCCTCTTAGCTTGCGCCATGCCGCTGCCGCAACTTCTCGACGCAATCGATTCCATCCCCGAGCTCGGTCGCCTGCTCAACGCGGTCCCCGCCCCCGGCGAGCGCTGTGGCGTGAGCGGCCTGTGGGGATCGAGCGACGCCGTTCTCGTCGCGGCCCTCTCGCGGCGGGCGAGGCAGCGCTTCTTCGTCATCGTCACCGATGGAGTCGCTGACGCTGAGCGCTGGCTCGCCGATCTGTCCACGCTTGTGGACACGTCACTGTCACCAGAAGCGGACGCAACGGCGGTGGCTTTCTACCCGCCGCGGGAGAGCTTCGGCGAATCGGAGCCGCACGCCGAGATCGCCGGCGAACGTGTCGAAACGCTCGAGCGAATCGGCACCGGCGACCTGCGCATTCTCATTACGACGAGCCGAGCGCTGCTGGAGCGCACGCAGCTGCCGCGCGCGCTCGCCGCGGCGCGACTCGAGATCAGGAAGGGTGACACGAGACGTCCCGAGGCGCTCGCGCATCATCTCGAGGCAGTGGGCTTCGAGCGTGTGCCGATGGTCGAGGATGTCGCCCAGTTCAGTGTCCGCGGCGGCATCTTCGACATCTACAGCTTCGGCATGGCCGAGCCCGTTCGCCTCGAGTTCTGGGGCGACGATGTCAGCGAGCTCCGCCACTTTGACCTCGTCACGCAGCGCTCGACGCGGGATGCCGAGATGGCGCTCATTCTTCCCGTTGACGGACAGATTGCCCTCGGCGACGAGGAGCCCGAGCGCCTTTCCATCCGCGCCCTGTTCGCGGCCGATACCGTGCTCGTCGTGCCACAGGGAACGCGCATGGAGCCCGAGCTCGAGCGCACGTGGGCGGAAGCGCAGCATCACATTGAGCTGGCGAGGCGCCGCGGCGAAGATACGCCCGACCGCAACGAGCTTTACGAGGAGCCTGCGACGACCCTAACCGCGCTCTCAGCTTTCGGAACGCTCGATCTCTCCGGCGAGCTCTCGGACTTCGTCTTTCCCTTTCGCGAGCCCGAGAGCGTGCAGCGCGATATCCGCGCGCTCAAGAAAGTCGTCGCCGACGGAATCGCCACCACGATCCTGTGCGACAACGCCGGACAGGCCGAACGGCTCGATGAGCTGCTCAACGACGACCGCGTTTCTCCGGCAAGCCTGAGCATTGGCGTGTTGAACGGGGGATTTCTGATTCCTCCGCAGCGTGATGGCTTTCCGGGACTGCGCGTCCTCACCGACCACGAGATCTTTCGCCGCGAGCGGAGATTCCGCCGTTCGCGGCGCTACGTCACGGGCAGCGCGCTCGAAAGCCTCACGGCCCTCAAGCCCGGAGATTTCGTCGTCCACCTCGAGCACGGCGTCGGCATCTACCGTGGCATCGAGAAGATGTTCGTTCGCGAGAGCACCGTCGAAGTGGCGGTGATCGAGTACGAGGGCGGCGACCGGCTCAACGTCCCGCTTTACCGCATCGACCAGATCGAGCGGTATCGTTCCGCCGCCGACGTAACCGGCGATGCGCCGCCGCCACGCCTTCACTCTCTCGGCGGCAAGCGCTGGGCGGCGCAGCGCGACAAGACGCGCGCGGCGATCCAGGAGATGACCGTCGAACTGCTCGATCTCTACGCGCGGCGCAAAGTCGCCACCCGGCCTCCGCATTTCCCGGACAGTGTCTGGCAGCGGCAGCTGGAATCCTCGTTCCTCTTCGAGGACACGCCCGACCAGCGCACCGCGACCACCGACGTAAAGGGCGACATGGAGAAGCCGCGACCGATGGACCGCCTGCTCGTCGGCGACGTCGGCTACGGAAAAACGGAGATCGCCGTGCGCGCCGCGTTCAAGGCGGTTCAATCCGACCGCCAGGTGGTGGTGCTCGTCCCGACGACGATTCTCGCCGAGCAGCACGCGCGCACATTCGGCGAGCGGCTGGCCGATTTCCCGGTGACGATCCGCACGATGAGCCGGTTCCAGACGCCGAAGGAACAAGCCGAAGTGCTCGCCGACCTGAAGACGAAAAAGGTCGACATCGTCATCGGCACGCACCGACTCCTCAGTCCCGATGTCAGCTTCTCGAATCTCGGGCTCATCGTCGTTGACGAGGAGCACCGTTTCGGTGTCAAACACAAGGAACGCCTGAAAAGACTGCGACTCGACACCGACGTGCTGACGCTCACCGCCACTCCGATTCCCCGCACGCTGCATCTGTCGCTCGCTGGACTGCGCGACATGACGCTGATGCAGACGGCGCCCCGCGACCGGTCGCCGGTGCTCACGCACGTCGAGCCGTGGGACGATGGCCTGATCGACGAAGGCATCTCGCGGGAGCTCGACCGCGGCGGGCAGGTGTTCTTCGTTCACAACCGCATCGAGACGATCGAGGGAATGGCGGACCACATCCGCCGCGTCGCTCCGCGCGCAAGAATCGGAGTGGGCCACGGGCAGATGAAGGAGCGCGAGCTCGAAACGGTGATGCGCAGCTTCGTCGAGGGAGAGACCGATGTCCTCGTCTCGACGATGATCGTCGAGTCGGGACTCGATGTGCCGAACGCCAACACGATGTTCGTCAACCGCGCCGACACGTTCGGGCTCGCCCAGCTCTACCAGCTTCGCGGCAGAGTCGGCCGGTCGCACCGCCGCGCCAGCTGTTACCTGCTCGTCCCCGACTCGATCGACGAGGAAGCAAATCGCCGCCTCAGCATTCTCGAGCACCACACCCAGCTCGGCGCCGGCTACCAGATCGCTCTCAAGGACCTCGAGCTGCGCGGCGCCGGCAACCTGCTCGGCCCCGAGCAATCGGGGTTCGTGCACGCCGTCGGCTTCGACATGTACCTCCGCATGCTCGACGAGACGGTTAAGCGCGTGATGCGCGGCGACGATGCGCCGCGGCTCCAGCCGTCGGACATTTCCATCGACCTGCCCGCCTACCTGCCTGACGACTACATCAGCTCACAGGAGGCCAAGCTCGACGTCTACCGGCGTCTCACGCACATGACGGACATCGGCGAGATCGAGGGCTTGCGCGAGGAGGTCCGCGACCGCTTTGGGGTAATCCCGGACCCCGCGCGTGCCTTTTTCGTGACCGCTCTCCTGCGCGTGCTTGGCGGGGCGTCGGACATCGAGTCGGTTCTGGTGCGCGGCGACGAGGCCCGTATTACTTTTCGCGAGCATGCGGTTCCCCGCATGAAAGGCATTTCGGCGGCTTTCCACGAAGTGCAGTTCCAGGCGGAGGTGCGACGTGCGCATCCGCTGTCGCTGAAGCTCACCCGCCTCGGCGGCTCCGAGATGCTGGATGGGCTCGTTCGCGCGCTGACAACTCTGCGCCCCTCCTGAATCTGTTAACCCGCACCATTGAAATCATGAAACGGAAATTTGCCTTCGCCGCCGCAGCAGCATCAGCGGTCCTCATTCTCGGCGCCTGCACTGGGCTCAAGGACGCGCTCAGCGCACACACCGACCGCGTCGCCCAGGCCGAAGGGCAGGAGCTGTCAGTGAACCGTCTCGCGACGCTCCTGGGCAAGTCCCGCGCGCCTCTGCGCAAGGACGTTGCGAAGCTCGTCGCAAACGTGTGGGTCGACTACCAGCTGCTCGGTAGGGCCGCCGCAGAGGGCGACTCGCTCGCGAATTCCAAGGCGATCGACGAAGCGATGTGGCCGACGATCGCCAACATGAAGGCGCGCAAGTGGTACGAGCGAGTATCGCAGACGTGGGGCACCGAGGATCCTGTCGGCGCGCAGGCAAAGTTCAATTCCGGCGAGCTGATGGCAGCCAGCCACATCCTGTTGCTCACGCCGCAGGGAACCCCGGACGCCGCCAAGGCGGAGGCCAAGCGCCGTCTCGAAGGCATCCGCGCCCAGGCGACGGTTGCCAACTTCGCCTCGCTCGCGACAACGCATAGCCAGGATCAGGGAAGCGCACAGCAGGGAGGTGCCCTGGGGATTTTCCCGAAGGGAGCGATGGTGCCGGAATTCGAGCGCGCGCTCCGCGCGCTCAAGCCCGGAGAGATTTCGCCCGTCATTCAGACGCAGTACGGATATCACGTTCTCCATCGCCCGACCTACGATCAGGTGAAGGGTGCGCTGCTCCAGGCATCGAAGGGCCGCTCGGTGGCGGTCGCCGAGAGCACATACCTGGCGAAGCTCGAGCAGAGCGGGAAGATCGAGGTGAAAAAGGGCGCCGTCGCCACGGTGCGCGCGCTCGGCGCCGACCCCGACGCGTATCGGAAGGACAACACCGTTCTTGCCGCATCGTCGGCCGGCAACTTCACCACCCAGCGCCTCATCGGCTGGCTGGAGACGCTCCCCCCGAACGCCCGCGTCCTCGAGCAGATCAAGCAGGCCCCCGACTCGCAAATAACGGGGCTGGTAAAGAATTTCATCAAGAACGAGTTGGTGCTGCGCCAGGCGGACAGCGCAAAGGTGACGCTCGACCCCGCAGAGCTCGTTCAAATGCGCAAAGGTTTCGTGACGGCGGTGCAGGCAGCGTGGACGCAGCTCGGCGTCGCGCCGACCACTCTGCAGACAACAAAGAGCGGCAACGATCGCGAGAAGCTCGTCGCAACGCGCGTCGACGAATATTTCACGCGCATGATTTCCGAGCAGGCACCGTTCATTCCCGTTCCGACTCCGCTGGCCACCATTCTGCGCGAGAAATACAGCTACTCGTTCAATGCCGCCGGCATCGATCGGGCCATTGAGGAGGCGACCCAGATTCGCAACGCCTCCGCTTCCACGACCTCCGCTGGTCAGCCGCCAACGGCGGTGCCGCTTGATCTTACGCCAAGGGCAGCATCGTCGACCGCGCCCGGCGCGAAGCGGTGACGAACGAGCGGGCGGGAGAGGGGTAGATAGGTAATGATGAAATCCCTGATCGTCGTTGTTGCGCTCGCGCCGTTCGCGGCAGCGGCGCAGACGCCTCCGCAGACGCCGCCCCCTAACCCGCAGCGCGCCGTCCTCTCACGCGCGGTGCCGGTGGACCGTGTCGTCGCCATCGTCGGCGACCAGCCGCTTCTCTGGACCGATGTCCTGAGCGCAATCAACCAGCGCCGTGCCGCCGGAATGCAGCTCCCGACAGACTCGGCGGGTCAGGCGGCTCTTGCGCGCTCGACGCTCAGCGAGCTCGTGGACGAGGAGATTCTCGTTCAGAAGGCAAAGGAGCTGAAGCTCGAGCCGAGCGAAACGGAAATCGCAGCCTCGGTCGACCGTCAGCTGCGGAGTGTGCGCGCGCAGTTCAAGACGGACGAGGAATACCGCACCGAGCTGCGTAACGCGGGCCTCGGGTCCAGCGAAGATTATCGCAAGACGCTGGTCGACCAGTATCGCCGCCAGAATCTCCAGCAGAAAGCATTCGCGGAGCTGCGCCGGAAGGCAAAGCCCGTGAACATTGCTGAGGAGGACGTCAATGCGGCGTTCGAGCGCAGCAAGAACGATCTGCAGCAGCGGCCGGCGACCGTGACATTCAGGCAGATCATCGTCGCGCCCAAGGCGTCGGCGCCGGCGAAGGCCCGCGCCCGTGCGCGCGCCGACTCGCTGCTTGTCGAGCTCAAGAAGGGAGGAGACTTCGAGCTTGTCGCCAAGCGTGAGTCAATGGATCCCGGCACCAAGGCGATGGGCGGCGACCTCGGCTGGAACCGCCGCGGCGGCGGACTCGTGCCCGAGTTCGAGAACGTCCTCTTTGCACTGCGTCCCGGCGAGCTGAGCCCGGTCGTCGAAACCGCATTCGGCTACCACATTATCCGGGTCGACCGGGTGCAGGCCGGGGAGGCGAAGGCACACCATATCCTCATCGCGCCAGTGATCGATTCGGCGGATGTGGCGGCGGCACGAGTGCAGGCGGACACCATCGCGGCGCAATGGCGGCGGGGCGTTGCCTACGATTCGCTCACCGCGAAGCACCACGATCCAACGGAAGAGCGCGGCGTGCTGCAGCCGTTCGCGCGCGATTCACTGCCCGCGTCGTATCAGGGCGCCCTCGCCGGCGCCAAGGCGGGCGAAATCACCGCGCCGTTCCAGCTCGCCAACCCGCGCGGACAGCCGAAGTTCGGCGTCGTCCAGGTGGTAACGGTGACGGAGGCCGGCCAGTATGTGGCGAGCGAAGTTCGCGAACAGATCAGGACGCAGCTCTCTGAGGAGCGGTCGATCCGCCGGCTGCTCGATGAGCTTCGGAAGACGACTTTCGTCTCGCTGAGATTGTAAGCGAGTGCGCCCACGCCTGGCGATGACGCTGGGAGACCCGCGCGGAATCGGGCCCGAGATCGTTGCCAAAGCGCTCGCTGACCCCCGGGTCGGCGAGCGCTGTGACATTCTGGTGGTCGGTCCCGAGGGAGCCGGTGTTACCGTCCACGAGCCGGTGGAGCGATGGGTGCCGGAGGGCGGGCCAGCTTTCGCCGGCCGCCTTGCCGGTCGCGCAATCGAGCGCGCGGTCGAGATGGCGACCGCGGGCGTCGTGCAGGGAATCGTCACCGCGCCCATCGACAAGTCGGCGCTGCACAACGGTGGCTTCCCGTATCCCGGGCACACCGAGATGCTGGGGCATCTGACCGGTTCGCGCGTGGCGATGATGCTCGCGTCCGACCGGCTGCGCGTAGTTCTCGCGACGACGCACGTCCAGCTCCGCCAGGTCCCGGACGCCCTCACGCGCGAAGGGATTTTTGCGATCGCAGCGCTGACGCGTGAAGGACTCCGCGAATGGTTTGGCATCGCCGAGCCCCGGATAGCGCTGTGCGCGCTCAATCCGCACGCGGGCGACGGTGGCCGCTTCGGAAATGAGGATGAAGAGGTGCTCGCGCCGGCCGCGCGCGATGCGAAGATCGAAGGACCGTTTCCCGCCGACACCGTATTCGTGCGCGCAATCCGCGGCGAGTTCGATGCGGTCATCGCGCCGTATCACGACGTGGGGATGACGGCGATCAAGGTCGCGTCGTTCGGCAGCGCGGTGAACATCACGCTCGGCCTGCCGTTCCCGCGCACATCGCCGGACCACGGCACCGCGCTCGACATCGCCGGCCAGGGCAGGGCCGACGCATCGAGCATGATTGCCGCTACGCTCCTGTGTGCGTCTGCTGCGGAGTCTCGCGCTCGTTCGCCCGGCGATCCCCCATCGTATGGAGATCCACCGCCAGTGTCTCGATACGGCGGCCATCCATCTCGCGCACCGTAAAGATCGCTCCGCCGGCGACGACCCTGTCGCCAAGCGTCGGCAGCCGACCCAGCGAGCCGAATATGTAGCCGCCGATGGTGTTGTAGTCCTCCTCGGAGATGCTGAGCCCGAAATGCTCGTTCAGCTCGCCGATGTGAGTGCTGCCGGGCACCATCGTCTCGCCGGGTGTCCTGTCGAGTGGCACGTCTTCGTCCTCCGGCGTGTCGTACTCATCCAGAATCTCGCCGACGATCTCCTCGAGCAGATCCTCCATCGTCACGACGCCCGCAGTGCCGCCGTACTCGTCGAGCACGACCGCCATGTGCTCCTTGAGCCGCTTGAAGTCGGCGAGTACCTCCTCGACTTCGCGGGAGCCCGGGATGACGTGCACGGGCCTCATTATCGAGGGGAGGTCGAAGGTGTCCCTGTTCGAGCGCGGCGACAGGTACTTGAGCAGGTCCTTCGCCAGCACAACGCCGACGATGTTGTCGATCGACTCGTCGTAGACGGGGAAGCGCGAGAGGCCGCTTTCTTCCACTGCCTCCAGCACTTCCGACAGCGTCGCCTCGATGGGGAGGGCGATGAGGTCGGTGCGCGGAGTCATCACTTCACGCGCGTTCTTTTCCGAGAACTCGAACACGGCGTCGATGAGATCGGCGTCGTGAGCCTGCATCTGGCCGCTCTCCTGCGACTGCTCGACGAGAAGGCGGATCTCGTCCGGAGAGTGAACACTCTCCTCCTTGCCGACTTCCTTCTGCCCAAGCGCCCGCAGGAGGACGTTGGACGACTTGATGAGAATCCACGTAAAGGGCGTCGTCATCCAGGCGAAGAACAGGAGCGGCGGCGCGAGCCAGCGGGCGACCCGCTCCGGGTGGTTGAGCGCCGCGGCCTTGGGGGTCAGCTCGCCGAACACGACGTGGAGGTAGGCGACGAGGATGAATGCGACAGTCGCGCCGATGGTGAGGCGAAGCGACAGGTCCATCGCGTTCGGCATGCGCGCGAACACATCCGCCAGGACCTCGCCGAGTGTCGCCGCGGCGACCCAACCGAGGCCGAGGCTGGCGAGCGTGACGCCAAGCTGGCTGGCGGATAGCACGCCCGAGATGTTGGACGAGGCGCGGAGGGCGAAGCGGGCAAGGCGGTCGCCGGACCGCACCATCGCTTCCAGACGCGTGCGCCGGGAACGGACGAGAGCGAACTCGGCGCCGACGAAGAACCCGTTGAGGAGCACGAGCAGGATTATGGCGAGCAGCCGACCGAGCACGGATAGAAACTAACGCATTTACGCCGACTGACACCAGCAGGAGCCACTTGCAGGCCTTGCTAGCTTACAGGGCTATGGGCAAACTGGAAATCCGCAACGTCGCCATCATCGCGCACGTCGATCACGGCAAGACGACGCTCGTCGACAAGATGCTGCGCCAGGCCGGCGCGTTTCGCGAGAACCAGGTCGTGATGGACCGCGTCATGGACTCGAACCCGCTCGAGCGTGAGCGGGGCATCACGATCCTCGCCAAGAACACGTCGGTGCGCTGGAAGGGCACGAAGATCAACATCGTGGACACGCCCGGCCACGCCGATTTTGGCGGCGAGGTCGAGCGCATCCTGCGCATGGTCGATGGAGTGCTGCTCGTCGTCGATGCGTTCGACGGCCCGATGCCGCAGACCCGCTTCGTGCTTCGCAAGGCGCTCGCGCTCCACCGCACGCCGATCGTCGTCATCAACAAGATCGACCGTCCCGGCGCCGATCCGTTGCGCGTGCACGACGAGGTGCTCGACCTGCTCATCGAGCTCGAGGCGACCGAGGGGCAGCTCGATGCGGCGTTCGTGTACGCCTCGGCGCGCGAGGGCGTGGCGACGATGGACATGGACGTGACGCCCGTCGATCTCGCCCCGCTCTTCGATGTGATCATCAGCCACGTACCGGCACCGCCCAGCGATGCCGTAAGTCCGTTCCAGATGCTGATGTCGACGATCGACCATTCGCCTTACCTCGGCAGACTGGGCATCGGCCGCATCGAGCGCGGGACGATCAACGTCGGCGACGCCGTCGCGCTCTTGCCGCTCGACCCATCGCAGAAAGCGGAGCAGTCGCGCGTGACCAAGCTGTTCGCCTATGAGGGGCTCGATCGCATCGAGGTCGCGCAGGCGGCGGCAGGCGAGATCGTTGCGCTGGCCGGACTCGAAGGAGTGGAGATCGGACTCACGGTGACGGATCTCGAGCACACCGAGCGCCTCGAGGGCATCTCAGTGGAAGAGCCGACCATCTCCGTGGATTTTCTCGTCAACAACTCGCCGTTCGCCGGGAAGGAAGGGAAGTTCGTCACCTCGCGCCAGCTGAGGGAGCGCCTGTACAAGGAGCTCGAGCGGAACGTCGCGCTCCGCGTCGAGGACACCGAGTCGACCGATACGTGGACGGTCTCAGGGCGCGGTGAGCTGCACCTGACGATCCTGATGGAGACGATGCGCCGGGAAGGTTACGAGTTTCAGGTGTCGCGCCCGCGCGTGATAACGCGCGAGGGCGCCAACGGCGAGCGGCTCGAGCCGTACGAGGAGCTCGCAATCGACGTCCCCGAGGAGTTCCTCGGCGTCGTCATCGAGAAGCTCGGACCGCGGCGCGCGGCGATGCTGGAGATGAAGAACCCGGGACAGGGAATGGTGCGCCTTCTGTACAAGATTCCGGCGCGCGGCCTGTTCGGCTACCGGTCGGAGTTCCTTACCGACACGCGCGGCACGGGCATCATGCACCACCGCTTTCTCGAGTACGGGCCGTGGGCGGGGCCGCTTGCCGGACGCATGCGGGGCACCCTCGTTTCCATGGAGCCCGGGGTCATCGTCGCATTCGCGCTTGCGAATCTGTCAGAGCGCGCTACCCTTTTTGTATCGCCTGGTGATTCCGTTTACGAGGGGATGCTGGTGGGAGAGAACTCGCGGCCGGGAGACATGGATGTGAACCCGACGAGAGAAAAGAAGCTCACCAACATGCGCTCGAAGTCGAGCGACGAGAACATCCAGCTGGAGCCGCCGCGGGAGTTGACGCTCGAAGGGGCGTTGGAGTATATCGAGGAAGATGAGCTGATCGAAGTGACGCCGCAGGCGATCCGCCTCCGGAAGCGCTTCCTCGGCGCGAACGATCGAAAAAAGCTTTCTCGCGAGGCAAAGCGCGAACGGCTGTCGGTCTAACCAAGGAGAGGCAAGCGAATGTGCGCCATGGTGGGGTCCGCGGGCAGTTTCCTCGACGAGGAGGCGAGTGCGTGGCTGGCCAAGCGGGCACCCGACGGAGATCCGGAGGACGAGGATCCCGAGGACGACCTCGAAGATGACGACGACGAGGATGACGACCTCGCTGGCGACGATCTCGAGGGCGATGAGCTCGACGACGATGAGCTCGACGACGACGAGCTGGATGATGACGAGCTCGACGACGACGATGACGACGACCTCGATGATGATCTGGACGACGACCTCATCGACCTCGACGACGAGTTCGACACGGATGACGAGGAGAAGCCACACCCGACTGCGCCGCGGAAGTACGAGGACTGAAGGGCCAATCCCCTCCGTCCTCCTGACGGTTTCGAACGGCCGCGCGCCCTATCGGGGCTGCCGAGCCGCGGGGTAGTCCGCCAGATTCATCCCCCGCAGGATGCGGTTCCACCGTGGATCACCACGAAGAGGATCCCATGTCCTGTCCAGCAAAGGGGAAAAGAAAAGCAATTCAAGCTCGCGAGTCTTGACCGCGGTCTCCATTGCCGCGAGCGCTCCTGAACGATTCCCGAGCCCGAGATCGCAAATAGCCAGCGCTACTGAAGACACACGTTCGCGGGCTGCTCGAGCCTTCATCTCCATCAACACCCTTTCCGCGTCTGCGCGCCGGCCGGCAACACCGTAGGCATGACAAAGTTTTCCCTTCGTCAGCGCCCTGCTGTCTTGTCCCGCGGCGGCCTCCATTTCTTCGACTCCCTTCTGGACTTGCCCGCCTTCAAGGTGCGCCTGGGCAGTCAGCTGGCGGGGGTAGTCCATGCCCGGTGCGAGCTCCTCCGCCTTCGAGAATTCGGCGATCGCCTCGTCAAATCGTCCGGCAAGCAGGAGCGCATAGCCGAGTGCGACCGGCATGATCGGCGCGAGTGGATCAAGATTCGCCGCCCGTCGAAGCTCCACCAGACTCGAATCGATCTGGCCGGTGTGATAAAGCAGCTCGCCATACCATTGGTGTGCCGTAGGGTAGCGGGGATCGAGCGCTACCGCCTTCCGATATGCGAGGTCTGCCGCCTTGAAATCCCACGCCTGCACCAGCGCGAGTCCGAGAGCGGTGTGCGCTTCCGCCAGCGTGCTGTCGAGCGCCAGCGCGCGAAGTGCCGCCGCACGGGTTTTTTTCAACACATCGAGCCCCGGGTTGTCCGTGTCCCCGGGAAGCAGCGCGTAGGTGAGGGCGAGCGCCGCATGGGCGCGCGCGAAGAGCGGATCCCGTTTGATACTCTCCTCGAAGTAGCTGACTGCCTTGAGAAGATTCGATGTTCCCCGGCGATTCCAGAAATACCCGCCGCGCAGATAGGAGTCATAGGCGGCGAGGCTTTCCGTGCCGCGGGACATCGATGACAACTCCCCGGCCTTTCCACCGAGCTTGAGCTTCAACGCGTCGGCAATGGAGCGCGCGATGTCATCCTGTACCGAGAAAATGTCCTTTGTGCTCCGCTGGTAGGTATCTGACCACATCGACAGTCCGTCGCTGACGTTCGTGAGCTGAGCCCCAACCCGAAGCTGGTCTCCCGAGCGACGGACAGTTCCCTCGAGTATCGCCTGAACCCGGAGCTTCCGGCCGATCTCGGCGACGTCGATGTCCTTCTTCCCCTTGAACGCGTACGCCGACGTGCGGGACGCTACACGAAGCCCCGGTAGCTTGCCGAGGGCGTTAGCGAGCTCGTCTGTCATGCCATCGCTGAAGTATTCGTCCTTCGCGTCGCCGCCGACATTGACCAGCGGGAGCACGGCGACCGAGCTAAGCTCGCCCACCACTCCGCGAGGTTGATCGGGCAAGCCGCGTTGCCGGCCGACTACGGCGAGTGCGCCAACAACGGCAATCACCGCAGCCAGTGCCGCGAGCACGCGGGGGCTTCTCCAGCCGCTAGCGGCGGTCCCGACCGCCCGCCGATCGTGGAGCTTCGGATCTCCCAGGATTTGCAGAAGGTCCGATGCGCTCTGCGGCCTGTCGGCCGGACGCTTTTCCAGGCAGCGCATCACCAGCGCCGCAAGCGCACGCGGAATCCCGGGTCGCCTCCGCTCGACTGCCTCTGGTTTGTCCACGGCATGCGCGGCCATCATTGCCTGGGTTGAGCGCGCAGCGAATGGAAGCGAACCGGTAAGCATCTCGTAGGCCATCACCCCGAACGCGTAGATGTCGGTGCGATGATCGGCCGCCGGATCGGCGGCGGCCTGCTCCGGAGACATGTAGGCGGGGGTGCCGAGCGCGACGCCAAGACCAGTCAGGGTGGAGCTCTGGGGGTTCGTTGCGGACTCGCTCATCGCCTTGGACACTCCGAAGTCCGTGACGAGCGCGAAGTCGTTGGAGATCATGATGTTGTCAGGCTTGATGTCCCGGTGCACCACCCCCTGCTTGTGCGCGTAGCTGAGCGCGCTGGCGACTTCGCGGAGTATGCGGACCGTCTCTTCCACCGGGAGCTCGCCCACCCGGGCGAGGCGGGCCCGCAGCGATTCCCCCTCGACGAAGGGCATCGTGTAAAACGGCGCACCGCCCGTTTCTCCCGAAGAGAGTACAGGGACGATGTGCGGATGCTGCAGCCTGGCAGCGATCTGTATCTCTCGGCGAAATCGTTCGGCGCTGACGCCGGCGGCGACTTCCGCGGCCAGCACCTTGACGACGACCTCCCGGCCGTGCTGGCGATCCATGACCACGAAGACGCGGCTCATTGCCCCGCCGTGCAGCTCGCGCTCGACGCTATAGGTATCGCCGAGCGTCCTCTCGAGCGTAGCGCGGAGGTCCGTCACGATTGAGAGGGAATGCGTGAATGCGAGCTGATGGCGGTTCGCGGTTAGTGGTGAGGTGAGCCGGAGACGCTGAGTGGCCCGGCCCTTCCCGTACTGCTGAATGCCACCACCACCCGAGCTTCATCGTCTCCTGTATTCTGCCCCGATACCACAGTGCCCGCCGGCATCACTACGAAATCCCCAGCGCGAAGGTCATGAGGCCGTCCATCCAGAATGAGCCGGATCCGTCCCTGCTGGATCAGAAAAGTTTCGTCGTAAAAGGGATGGTGGTGCTCCGCGATTCGAGCGCGGGGCGCGAGGCGAAGCACCTGCGTGACGGTGCGCGGACTCTCGTATATCGTGGTCCGCGTAACCGCATCGGGACCGGGTTCGGCGCCGGCCGATGCGTTTGCGACGCGAACGCCGACGGGCGCCTGTACCGGAGGAGCGGTAACAGGAGCAGGGGCAGAGGTGCACGAAAGGGAGATTGTGCCGGCAGTGGCTAGAGACAGCAAAAACGGGAGTCGGAATCTTCGCTCACAGAGGATCATGAAAATGCTCCGTAGAGAGTTGGCCGCGGGACAAGGCGGCGATGGTCCGGCTGAAAAGTGGCGGATACGTCAGTTCCTGCGACAGAGGCAGCGAGAAAAAGACTGAACCGTGGCACCTGTACGGCACCGCGCTTGCCTTGTTGGCAGGCATCCTCACGGAAGGAGCAGTACCATGGCGGCGAAGCCCAATCCACGCAAGCGCGTCACTAAAACCTCACCCAAAACGACGCAGCGCAAGGGAGGCGTGAAGTCACTCACTCGCCGAGCGCCTGTCAAAGCAGCCCGGGCTTCAGAGCCCGGCGGCTCGGCTGGCACGACGATCGAGCGCACTGTGACCATCAGCCGCCGCCCCGCCGAGCTCTTCGACTACTGGCGCGACTTCTCCAATCTTCCGCACTTCATGAAGAACCTCGATTCGGTCGAGGTGCTGAGCGCGCGCAAGTCGCACTGGGTCGCGCGCGGGCCTGGGGGCGTGAAGGCTGAGTGGGATGCCGAAATAACGGCCGAGAAACCGGGAGAAATGATTCAGTGGCGGTCGACGAGTGGCAGCTTCGCCAACAGTGGCGCGGTGTACTTCAGTCCCGCGCCCGCCGACCGCGGCAGCTACGTGAAAGTGGTGGCCACCTATGCGGCTCCCGCGGGGCGCTTCGGTGGCGCGCTCAGCCGCCTTGGCCGTCTCGTCGGCCAGGATCCCGATTCTATCGTGAGGGAGGCGCTCCGCCAGTTCAAGCGCATCATGGAATCCGATGAGCTTCCCAGCACCGACGGCCAATCGGCGGGGAGACGCTGATGAAGGCGCTCTGCTGGCAGGGAAAGAACAAGGTTGGCGTTGAGAACGTTTCTGATCCGGTGATCATCAATCAGGGCGATGTCATCGTCCGCATTACATCGACCGCGATCTGCGGGTCCGATCTCCACCTCGTGAACGGACGCGTCCCGACGATGCAGCGCGGCGACATCCTTGGCCACGAATTCATGGGTGAGGTCGTCAAGGTCGGTCGCCTCGTGAAGAAGTTGAAGAAGGGCGATCGCGTGGTGGTGCCGTTCACGATCTCGTGCGGGAAGTGCTGGTACTGCACCCACAATCTCTGGTCGGCGTGCGACAATACCAATCCGAATGCGGCGGCCCTCGAGGCGCTCACCGGGCAGACGGGCAGCGGCGTGTTTGGCTACTCGCACCTTTACGGCGGTTACGCTGGCGGCCAGGCTGAATATGCTCGCGTGCCTTACGCCGACTACGGGCCTCATCCCCGTTCCCTCGTCCTTCACCGACGAGCAGCTGCTTTTTCTCACCGACATTTTCCCGACCGGTTACGAAGCGGCGGTGAACGCGGAAATCGGTCCAGGGGATACAGTCGCGGTGTGGGGCTGCGGTCCGGTGGGACAGTTTGCGATTCGGAGCGCTTTCATGCTCGGAGCGGAGCGTGTAATCGCCATCGACCAGATTCCGGAGCGGCTCGTGATGGCTGGCCTTGCTGGCGCCGAGCTCGTTGACTACAGCGGGACGGACGACCTGGTTGAGCTGCTCAAGCAGATGACCGGTGGGCGCGGTCCCGATCGCTGCATCGACGCAGTAGGAATGGAGGCGCATGGAACGTCCATCTACGGCAAGGTCGAGCGCGCCAAGCAGGCCCTCAAGCTGGAGTTCGATAATGGCACCGTGCTCCGGCAGTCGATTCAGGCGTGCCGAAAGGGCGGAACGGTATCGGTGCCCGGCGTATATCTGGGGCACATCGACAAGTTTCCCTATGGCGTGGCGTTTGGAAAAGGTCTCACGCTCAAGGGCGGGCAGTGCAACGTGCAGCGCTACATCCCGCAGCTCATTGGCCTGATCGAGAGCGGAGCCATTGACCCGAGTTTCGTGATCACGCACAAGGCTCCGCTCGCGCGCGCGGCGGACATGTATGACATGTTCAAGCACAAAAAAGATGGATGCATCAAGGTGGTGCTCAAGCCGTAGCTGAATCACCCGTCGCGGTGCCGCCGCTAACTTTCAGGGCCGTGGCTGACTACCCCTGGAGAACTCGATGAAGTTTCGCGCATTGCCCCTGCTACTTGGCCTGGCGTCGGCAGCTCCGGCGCAGGACACCGTAGGCACCAAGTGGACGCGCGAGATGATCACCTCCGGAAATCTCAGCGAAGAGCGCGCTGTCTACGTATCGACGCCGGAGGGATATCGCACCGGCACCGACCGCCATGCGGTTCTGGTAATTCTGGATGCCAACGATCGAACGCAGTTCAACCTCGCGTTGGCAAATGCCGCTTTCATGGCAAATCGCGGTGTTATTCCCAGTCTTATCGTTGTCGGAATTCCAAACGGAAAAAATCGAACCCGCGACCTGACGCCCGTTGCGACGGGGGCGACCGCAGGCAGGTTCCCTACCGCAGGCGGAGCCGCGAGCTTCGCAAGTTTCATCGTCGACGAGGTCATTCCCCTCGTTCGATCGAAGTATCGGACCTTGCCGGCAGTTGTACTGGCAGGACATTCGTTCGGCGGACTGCTGGCACTTGAAGTCGCGGCGAAAAGACCCGGCTCGTTTACCGGAGTTATTGCGATGAGCCCCTCGCTTTGGTGGAACGAGTCCACCGGCGTAGTGGGTTACTCCGACGCCATTGCCAAAGCCGGGAAGGCCCAGCGCCTTTTCGTCACCAGCGGCGGCCTCGAGGGCTATATCGACCGCCCGACGCAGCAGTTTGCTCAGCGTCTGGACTCGCTCCGGCCGGCGCTCACTGCATTCGAACACCGGCGCTATCCCGAGGCTTCGCATGCCCTTACGCCGGCTCCGAGTCTGGTTGATGGCTTGCGATTCATTTTTGAGCCGGTATCCGTGGCGACGCTACCCATGTCCACTCTTGGGCCCAGCGGGGACTCGGCGGCGGTGGTAAACGCCTTTGCGGAATCCAGACGACGCTACGCGATCGGCGCGCGTTCCATCGGCCTCGACGAGCGGTTGCCGGAATCCGACGTTAATCAGCTGGGATATGGCGTGCTGCGACTGAAGAAGCCGGAGCTCGCAATCTGGGTGTTCCGCCAGAACGTTGATCTCTATCCCGGATCAGCAAACGTATACAGCAGCCTGGCGGACGGGCTTCTGGCCAAGGGAGACACGATTGCCGCGATAGCGCAGCTAGAACGCTCTATCGATCTCGCGACGCGGACCGGGCATCCCGTACTGGAGGACAGCAGGAAGAAACGCCAGGCACTCGATGCGGTCCGGGCAAAACATTCCAAATGACGAAGGAAGTGTCGCATCTGCTGCGCTAGCAGGCAGCGCTCTTCGTAAATTGACCATCGCGGCGGTCGCCGCTAGCTTACAAGGCTCTGCGCTAACCTGTTGGCGGCGCGGGGGCCTGTAGCTCAGGTGGTTAGAGCGCACGCCTGATAAGCGTGAGGTCCGAGGTTCAACTCCTCGCAGGCCCATAAACCCAGATCATTACCCCGCAAGCGTTTAGGCGCTTGCGGTTTTTTTTTTTGCCGCCGCTGCGGTCTTCCGGGGCAGCATGGTGCACGCCGCAATTGGAAGAAGAAGTCCGAAAAGTTTGTCGCGGTGCAGCGTCGCTTCGACCGTCAGGGGTGACGCCTGAATCTGGACGATTCAGGCCGGCGCCGGCTACCTTAATCCGCTCGATCAAGTCTCTCCACGCTCCACCCTGGGGCAGCGCAATGAAGATCGACTCCAACATACTCGGCGCCATCGGCAACACGCCTCTCGTCGAGCTGCGCGGCGTCGTTCCGCTGGGCTCGGCGCGCGTCGTCGCCAAGATCGAGTGGGCCAATCCCACCGGCAGCATGAAGGACCGGATGGCGAAGGCAGCCATTGAGGGAGCCGCGCGGAAAGGACACCTCAAACCCGGCGGAACGGTCGTCGAGTACACCGCCGGCACAACCGGCGTCTCGCTGGCTCTCGCCTGCGCCGCCCTTGGCTACAAGCTCGAGATCGTCTCCTCCGACGCATTTGCCGAGGAGAAGCTGCGCACTATCGCCGCGCTCGGGGGCAACATCACGCTGGTGAAGAGCGATAGCAAGAAGATCAACGAGAAGCTCATCAAGGAAATGATCGAGACGTCGCGCGTGATCAGTCAGCGCCCCGGTCACTGGTGGTCCGACCAGCTCAACAACCGCGACGCGATCGCCGGCTACTATCCGATGGGAGAAGAGATCTGGAGCCAGACGGGGGAAAAGGTGGACGCGTTCGTCCACGCCGTCGGCACCGCGCACTCGATTCACGGATCGGCGACAGCGATCCGGAAACACACAAAGCTTCACGTGACCGCCGTCGAGCCCGCCGAGTCGCCGGTGCTTTCAGGGAAGCCGAGCGGGTCTCATCAGATCGAGGGAATCGGCATCGGGTTCATCCCGCCGCTCTGGGAGCCCGATCAGGTGGACGAGATCATCACCGTGACGACGAGCGACGCGAAAGAGATGGCGCGCCGCCTCGCCCGTCAGGAAGGAATTTTCACCGGCACGTCTTCGGGGGCGAATGTCGTCGCCGCGCTGCAGGTCGCGAAGCGGCTGGGAGAGGGAAAGACGGTGGTGACGATTATGGTTGATTCGGGACTTCGGTATCTCAGCACGGACCTGTATCGCGCCACGTAGCTATGGGGCGAATGCGAGAGTTTCCTTCGCTCGCGTCGTAGACCGAGTCTAAAGGTCCGCGTGGGGCGGCCTATGGTGCGCGATGGTGTCCGTTGTGGTGTCCATTCGCACGCGCACCCTGGTCGAGGAAGTGCGCAAGATGTTCCTAGTTGCGCGACACGCTGAGCAGGATGTTCGTAAACGCGGGCTGGTTCGAACTTCTGAGCCTAATTCATGTTCACCTGAACTGGCCTGATAAGCGTGAGGTCCGAGGTCCTCGCAGGCCCATAAACTTCAACTAATTGTCCCGCATTGGCTTACGCTGATGCGGGATTTTTTACTGTCCAGCTGGAAAAGTGGCGCTCGGCGGGCGGAGCTCCGCATTACTGAGACATCGAATGAATGCGATGAGAGCGATCTGAGGAAAGAGGGGGCGATAAGCGGGTGCTGAACGGTAGCACCGGGGCGCCGCACGTCGGATGCCAGGGCACGGGGGACGAGGGCGATGAAGAAACCCCGCTCGGACGGTGTCTAATAAGAGAACATCTGCTTTTGTCGTGCGATGTGCCGAATGACGGCGCGGTTGACTAATCGATTTTCATTCAAAGAGGCAGCATGAACATCGCGCGTGCCAGCATTGCCGGAGCGGTCGGCAACGTAAGATGACAGTTCCCGGATGGATTGTCCGCCAGTTCGGACTCGAGATGAACGCCGAGATGAGATTCGAGCGCGTCACACACCGCGCTGGCGCGACCGTAGGACTCGGTTTCGCCGTTATCCACGTCATTATCGCCGGGTTTGTGATGGCCATGATCCCGGCTCTGCTCTATGACGCCATCGTCGGCGCCCTGTACAGGCCAGTAGCGGAGGAGCGTTCCATGCGCGCCGTACCCGTTTGAGGCATCCTGCTTTCTTTCTATTTGCCGCGTTTTTCGCTCTCTCGTTCCGTGACGCCCGCGGTCAACAATCGGCTGAGTGGCGGACAGATTTCCGACGCCACACTGTGCCTCTCTCGGAGATCGTACCGGGAGGACCGCCCAGGGATGGGATTCCCGCACTCAGTCGCCCGCGGCTTGAAAGCGTAGCGTCTGCGGATCGGTGGTTGGCCGCACGGGAGCCGGTGATGGTTGTCGAGCACGATGGAGTGGCGCGCGCCTACCCTCTGCAAATCCTCATCTGGCACGAGATCGTGAACGACAACTTGGGCGATCTTCCAATTGCCGTGACATTTTGCCCCTTGTGCAATACGGCGCTGGTGTTCGACCGCCGCCACAAGGGACGAGTCCTCGACTTTGGTACAACCGGGCGGCTCCGCCATTCCGATCTCGTAATGTATGACAGGCTGACGGAGAGCTGGTGGCAGCAAGCAACGGGTGAGGCGATCGTCGGTGCGATGGCCGGTGAGGCGCTCACGCTGATCGAATCGCAGACAATGGCCTGGTCCGATTTCAAGCGCGCGTACCCTAAAGCCCAGATTCTCTCGAGGAAGACAGGGTACGATCGTCCGTATGGCAAGAATCCGTACGTGGGTTACGATGCTCCTGGTGGATCGCCGATCGCGGCGTTCTTCAAGGCCAAAACCGACGCGCGATTGCGGGCAATGGAGCGTGTCGTCGCTGTGCGACTGGAGCGTGAGGCAGTGGCCTACCCGTTCTCGCGGCTGCGTTCCGTGCGCGTCATGAACGACGTGATCGCGCAGCGGCCCATTGCAGTCTTCTGGGCGCCGGGAACCGCGAGCGCGCTCGACAGAACCGATGTGGCGAGCGGACGCGACGTCGGCGCAACCGGTGTGTTCGACCGCCGGCTCGGGAATCGTACGCTCACCTTCGAGGCCGCCCAGGGCGGTGGCTTCCGCGACCGCGAGACAGGAACGCGCTGGGATCTTTTAGGGAACGGGCTGAGCGGGCCACTTCGCGGTCGGCGATTGCTGCGGATGCCGTACGGGGATTTCTTTTGGTTCGCGTGGGCGGTATTCCGGCCGGACACTCGCATTGGGCAATAGTCTTCTTGATTGGTTGTTTTCCTGTTTGCCCGGTGGCTTGACGTCAGCTGGACGGGATGTGAGCTGAAACGGCTCACGGCCCCGAGAAGGCGATCATCGTGCTCGCGGTCTGCTCGATACATTTCACCGCCAGAAGCCTCAGCTTTGACTCGGAAACGTTTCCGACAAAAGCATGGAGCCGGCCGGGCTCGGTCCAACTCACGACGTGATACCCATCCCAAACCGTCTCCACCAGGCTGGGAGCAGACGGCGTCCGCACCCTGGCGTAGCCCGCCACGACAAAATAGGAAACGAGGTCTTTGCCCAGCTCGTATTCGATGAGTGCGCCGCGCCTCTCCTCCACCTCCACGACCCGGGCGCCTCTGAGTGAGGCTTCCGCGAATATCGGTACTTGCATCGCAAACGAGAGCCGACCATTCAGCCACCGTGCAATTTCCGAAGGGTTGGACGATCTGATGCCCGCTTCGCCCAACGCGCGCGCATGTTCCTCGACGAGAATCGGCATCAGGGTCCGCGGTGCTGAAGGATTGCTTCCCGAAAATGCCTTGATGCCGAAGATGAGCAGGAGAATTGCGGCCGACGCTCCGGCTCCGGTAAGAGCCGCGTTCGGTCGAACCCGCGTTCCCGTCTGGGTCCGCGCTCGAGAGATTGCCTTGAACAGCCGGTCCCTCACTTCGAGCGGTGCGACGGTCCGCGACGCGGAACGGCGAACATCGTCGCTCAGCCGCCTCATCTCCTCGAAAAACTCCGCACACGAAGCGCAGCCCGCGACGTGTCTCTGCGCCTCGACGACTTGCGGCGTGACGCTTCTCGGGCCGTTATCTGGCCATAGCTCTCGTCGGGCGCTTCCGCACTCGGAATTCATCTTATCCTCCGCGCTCTCAGTGCCGGAGCGTCTTCAGTTAACGCCTGGCGCAAGTCACGCCGCCCGCGAAATATCCGTGATGCGACGGTGCCCTCCGGAACTTCGAGCATCTGTGCAGCCTCGCGTTGTGAAAAGCCCTCGATGTCCGTCAGGACTACAGCGGCGCGAAGCTCGGGGGTCAGATCGTCGAGCGCTTTCAGTATCCTCCCCGCGGATTCCGCTCGATCGAGGAATTCCCCCGGGGTAAAGTTGGGCGTCCAGGCGGCGAGTGCGTCCTCGAACGCACGATCAGTCAGATCCGCCCCCAATTGCTCGGATCGTCGACTTGCGGCTCGTACGCGATTCAAATTCGTTCGCACGAGGATGGCGAATAGCCATGAGCGTCCGGCTCCCTGGTCTCGAAGTTGGCTAAAATGCTCGAACGCGCGAAGCACGGCGTCCTGGAGCAGATCTTCCGCATCGGCAACCTGACCCCCGGCCAGCCTGAGCGCTGTGCGGTACAGGGAATCGAGATGCTCGCTGATTAATTCCTCAAACGCTCGCGGAGCTACCGGGTGCGGGCGTCGCACGATGAATCCTCCTTTCAATCCGAATTGTCCTGAATGCCGGCTTCCGTCCGCTACTTCATGAGAGGGCGATCAGGATCGGTCGTTCCTCGGGTCGAGGGGGTGAACAGCAGCCCCGCCGTATAAGGTGCCGGCTTTCCGCCCTTGAACAGCATTATCTGCTCGCCGTACTTCTTTCGCGCATCTTCCGAGGTCCGAGCGCCGGTAACGATTTCGTTTGCCAGATTCAGCGCCAGAAAATTTGCGGCTTCCAGGTCGCACCGCGCGGATATCTCTCCGTTGGTGCGATTGACTACGACGCTTCCGTCATAGATCGCAAGATCGTCGAACTTGTCGGGAGGGACGCGATAATCGACCCACTGCTGCATCACGTCAGTGTGTGGTCCCGGGAAGAGATGCTGGACCTCGTAATTGTAGACGACGGTTCTCTTCCACGGTCCGGTGCGACCCCATACCAGCATCGTTGGTGTTCGTTCCGCCGCCGGCCCGTACTTTTTCATCATGAACTCGGCAGCTTCCCGTGAGGCTTTCGGCCACGTTTTCACGTGAGAGCGCACGGCCGCCATGTTCTGCTGGCCGCCTTTCCCCGTCTGTGCGCCTGCCAAAGTAACGGGCACCAGAACCAGGACTGCCGCCACCATCCCGCTTAATCCTTTAGTCGTTCGCATGAAGTCTCCTCCGTCGGTGTTTGACTGCATCGGGCTTATGACATTAGGACACCGACCGAGGCCGAATCCATCCCGACGCGTTGAACGTGCTAGTGCGCGCCCATAGCGCCAGCGCGGGGAGAGCCGCGCCTAAGCGACAACTGTCGCCGTGTAGCCCAGCGTCTTAATGGCTGCAATCATCTTTGCGACCGTGACGGCCGCCGGATCGTAGGTAACGACCGCGCGGCTCTGCTCGTATGTCACGTCTGCCTTGGACACGCCGGGGAGCTTGGTCAGCACCTTCCGCACCCCATAGACGCACCCCCCACAGGTCATTCCGTCCACCTTGAGCGTCACCGTTTTCATCGTCACAGTTGGCGCGACGGTCTCGGTTTCAGCCGACGATCCGATGTCAACCCCGGTCCTGGCTGGCGCCTGAGCGACACTAAGCAGCTGAGGACGCGAGCTCGCACGCGCCGCAGACGAGGAGCCGACGCCACACAGATCGCACACCGACAGGCCGCCACCGACCGCAAGGATACCGATTGTTGCCAGCATCTTATTCATGATCGTTTACCATTTCGAATTGTTGGAAGTCGCGGCTTATCTGACAAGAAGCCCCGACCATTGAGGGAACGTGAGCAGAACTAAAGCGACAACCGTGGCGATCCACAGGAGAATCTTTTCGCGGCTTCTGTTTCGTGGAACCGCGCAGGAGCCATCGACGGTGCAGGAAGAAGCGTCACCTTCGGGAGGACGCCAACCATACACGGTATAGAAGCCGACGGCGATCAGCGCCACCGCTAGGACAGTGAACACCGGCCGGAGAGGTTCGAACCGGCTGGCCAACCCAGCCCCTACGCCAAGTGTCACGAACAGTACCGGGCCGATGCAGCAGAGTGAGGCGAGAAGTGCGGCACCAATTGCCCCGAAGGAAGCGGCAATTCCGCGCCGGCCACGGTTTTCCGCGGCTCCTTCAATCGCGCCGGTGCTCGCCGTGTTACGCAGTTCAACCATGTTTCATCACCTTTGCCAATGCGTTTCGAAGACTTGTAAGCGCACGCTCCCCCTCACCGGCTTCTATCCGACCCAGCACACAGGTTTCCATGTGCGCCTGGAGAAGCTCGGCCGCGACGCCGTTAACAGCCTGTTTGAGCGCCGAGATCTGCACCAGCATTTCGTCGCAAGACTTGTGTTCCGCGAGCATTTTTTTTACGCCGCGGACCTGCCCTTCGAGACGTGATAGCCGGTTGTAGATCGCTCGCTCAGCATCGCCAGTCAGATAGAGATCGTCTACGGGTGACGCCATGGTCGGCAACAAACTCCTGCCTTCGCGTTGCGTTGCAGCGCGCCTTTTTTCACTCCGTAATGATTTCTTCCGGGCGCTCGGTCTCACGCCTTTGTCTCCGACAGCGACTTTTCTCATGCGCAGCAGCTCAACTTGCTGACGTCCATCGTGAATCCCTGAGCGGCGAGCTTGAGACTCTCAGCCCACGTGAGATAAGGGTGCAGGGTACCCGCAACATCGCGCGCGGTGAGGCCGAATCGAATCGCCATCGCGGCCTCGCCCATCAGCTCACCAGCCAGTGGGGCGACGGCGTGAATACCGAGCAGCTTTCCGCTCGCCGCATCGGCCACCATTTTCACGATCCCGCGCGTGTCACCGCTGACCAGAGCGCGTGGCACCTGATCCATTCTCAGAACAGTGACCTGGACGTGATGTCCGAGCTCGTGTGCTTTCGCTTCAGTCAAACCGACTGAGCCTACCTGAGGTGACGTGAAGGTTACATTCGGCACGGTCGAGAGATCGAGCTCGCGAGGGTCGTCACTCAAAGCACCTGTCGGTGCAAGGCTCTTGAGCGCGTTCTCGGCACCAACGCGACCGCCAGCTGCGGCCACGTACACGTACCCAGGACCTCCCGTCACATCTCCGGCGGAAAAAATGTCCGCATTCGAGGTACGCATGGTCGCGTCCACCTCGACGAAGCCACGGCTGAGCGCCACTCCCACAGCGTCGAGTCCGAGAGCATCGGTGTTCGCACGTCTCCCAGCCGCAACAAGCAGACTCTCGGCGCGGAAGGTCCCCTCAAGGCTCCCCTGCTTCACATGAAGCACAACGTCATCACGCTGGCGCTCGGCCCGGATCGCTTCTGTCCCGGTGTGTATCTCAAGCCCGTCGGCACGAAGGTATTTCTCGATCTCAGCGGACACAGTCTCGTCCTCGAGCGGTAACAACCTCGAGGTCAGTTCAACGATTGTTACCTTCACGCCAAAGCGGGCGAATGTCTGCCCCAGCTCCAGTCCGACCGCGCTCCCGCCCAGGACGAGGAGAGAGGCAGGGAGCTCGGTCAGGTCCATCGCGCTAGTGCTATCCAGCGCACCCACCGCATCAAGTCCCGCGATAGGGGGAGCCGACGGCCGGGTGCCAGTCGCGATCAGTACTTTTCGGGCACGATACGTCCGGACGCGGTCCTCTTCGCCGACAGCGACGACAACCGGTGAGCCATTTCCACCACCCACAAACCGGGCGCGGCCCTCGATCAAAGCAAGACCGGGATAGGACGCAATCACATCCGCGTACTTCGATTGTCTGAGCTCCGTAACGAGCGAGTTTTTTCTCTCGACTACCCCACTCCAATCCAGCGTCGGCGCGCAAGGAGCTATACCGGGAAAGCCCTGAGTTGCCGCCTGGTAATGCGACGCTGCCTCGATCAGGTTTTTCGACGGGATGCACCCTACGTTGACGCAGGTACCCCCCAGCGTACCTGACTCGATGATGGCTACCTTCCCGCCCATTCCGACAGCCTGAATCGCCGCGGCAACGCCCGCACCTCCAGTGCCAATGATCAGAATGTCGAAGTCCGCATCTCCTGCCAAGAGCAGTAGTTCTCCGTGCGGTTCAGCAGGTGCGGCCCTTGGAGGGGCCGCGGTCGGCTTAGCCGGCGCTTCAGCTGACGCCACTCTCGCCTTGTAACCTGCACGCTCTACGGCGGTGATCAGGGTGGCCGGCGCAACGCTTAGTGCCGCCTCTACCTCGACCATGCCAGCGCGATAGTCAACCCGGGCTGAGCTAACGCCGGGTACTCTCTCGAGCGCCTGCGTTATGTGAAGGGAGCAGTCCAGGCACGTCATGCCCGCGACGCTTAACTCAATTGTGGATCCGGCCATAAAATCTCGCCCCGAGAAGCCAGTGGGAGTATACCCCTCCGGGTATGTTAGTTCCCTTGACCTACCCCCGCAGCTGATGGGCAGGCCGCGCCCAAGTGGCGGAAATGCTTCTAGGTGTCATTTGGGACCGGATATCGGTGGACATTGGCCAACGTTGCAACGTCAGAGTAAATGCGAGGGGATTGGGCGCCGCCATCATGCTTGAGCAGGTGGGTGAGACTCTGCGAAAGCTTGATGAATGCGATTGGCACGAACAGCCAGAGCGCCACCGGATGACCGCGATAGCGGTTATCGATCTGGGCAGGAAATATCCGGTTCAGCATGCCGATCCAACGTCGGTAGAGGCCGCGGAGTTTCAGGCCTCTAAGCAAACAGTTCGCAAACCCTCCGCTGGACGCGCGTCGGGGCGGCCGGTACCTTAGCATTCCCGTTCGGGTATACTATGACCGAAGTCGCTTCCTCCACACCAGCGCCAGTCTCCGCCGAGCCGCGGAAGCGCCGCAAGCAGCATGGGAGCACAAAGCTCGTCCAGCGCCAATCGGCGTTGCTGCGTCTGAGCTCCACGATCGTGGAGGCGCAGGACGAGCGCGAGATCTGCGACCGCGTTGTCGACGGCCTCCATGATCCGGCACTCGGCTACAGCCGCCTCGCGTTGTTCATCCTCGATGAGGCCACAGGGGAACGTCTGCTCCGGGCGAGCGCAGGATGGGAGAACGGTCTCGTGGATTCTCCAGAGGCGAATTCCGGAACGAGGCTCGAGGTTCCGCTCAAGGTCGCCGACAGGGCCTTTGGTGCGCTCGTGGTCGGGAGTACCGAGCCCGACGCGTTCGACCGCTCGGACTTCGAGATCATCAACGCCGCTGTCAACCAGGCGAGCATTGCCATCGCGCGAGCGCGGCTTCTCGTAAGTGAACGGCAGCGGGCGGATGAGCAGAAGGCGCTCCTCGACACGATGGCAGACCTGTCGTCGGAGCGGGAGCTATCCAAGCTTCTCCAGGCAGCGCTCGAGCGCGCGGTGCGCCTGCTCGCCGTTACAGGTGGAGAGCTAGCGATTTACGACGAAGACAGGGAAGAGCTCGTAATCGTCGCCAGTCACAACATCGGGATGGACTCCACGGGCGTGCGGCTCAAGCTCGGCGAAGGCGCGATGGGCATCGTCGCGCAATCGCACGAGCCACTGATCGTTCCCAATTACCAGGAGTGGACGGGACGGCCCGCCAAATATTCCGAAACGCCGGTTCGATCGGTAATGGCGGCGCCGCTTCTCATTGGCAACCGTCTCGTCGGCGCGATCGCCAGCGTCGACTCGGATCCGGCGCGCGAGTTCGGGCCCGCTGACCTGCGCCTCCTCAATCTCTTCACGTCGCAGGCGGCCATCGCGATCCAGAATGCGCGGCTCTACACGGAGGCACAGCGGCAAAAACAGTATTTCGAGGCCGTCGTTCTCAACAGCCCCGTCGCGATCGTGACACTGGAGCTCAGCGGCGTCATCACTTCATTGAATCCTGCGTTCGAGAAGCTTTTCGGCTATTCCCCCGCCGATGCGGTGGGGCGCGAGCTCGACCAGCTTCTGAATACCGAGGAAACTCTCGCGCAGGCATCGCAGTACACCGCGCAGGCTACCCAGGAGATAGCGCGCGGCATCGGCAAACGGCGCCGCCGTGATGGCTCGTTCCTCGATGTGGAGCTGGCCGGCGTTCCGGTGATCGTGGATGGCGAGCGCGTCGGAATCATGGCCCTCTACCACGATGTCACCGATCTCCTCCGCGCCAACGAAAAAGCCGAGGCCGCCAGCAACGCGAAAAGCCGCTTTCTGGCCAACATGAGTCACGAGCTGCGGACTCCGCTCAACGCCATAATCGGCTACAGCGAGATCCTTCAGGAGGACGCCGAGGAGGCCGGAAACGCCGGAGCGGTTTCCGATCTCCAGAAGATCCACTCCGCCGGGAAGCACCTGCTCGCGCTCATCAACGACGTTCTCGATCTCTCGAAGATCGAGGCCGGGAAGATGGAGATCTATCCCGAGACGTTCTCCGTCCGTACGGTCGTGGACGAGGTTGCCACGACCGTAATGCCGATGCTCGCCCGGAACTCGAACACATTGCGCGTGAATTGTCCGGAGGACATCGGCACCATGCACTCCGACCTTATCAAGGTACGGCAGGTTCTTCTCAACCTGTTGTCCAATGCGTGCAAGTTCACCGATCGGGGAACCATCACGCTCGACGTGCGTCGGGCAGAGTCGGCAGGAACGGAGGCGGTCACGTTCCGCGTCACCGACACCGGCATCGGGATGACAGAGCCACAGATGGCGAAGCTATTCGAGGCCTTCACGCAAGCCGAGGCGTCAACCACGCGCACCTACGGCGGGACGGGGCTCGGGCTCGCGATAACCCGAAAGTTCTGCCAGATGCTGAATGGGGATGTGACTGTCTCCAGCGAGCGCGGAAAGGGTTCGGTGTTTACTGTCAGCATTCCTGCATCGATCGAGCTGAAGTCATGATCGCGGGAGAGGAGGGAACCGTGGGGGCGGACGAAAGCGGGAGAGCTGCCATGCTCCGCCTCACGAGCCGCATCGCGGGCGCGCAGAGTCAGAAAGACATCTTTACCTCGCTCGCGTTCGGGATGATGGACCGGTGCTTCGGCTTCACGGGTGTGGATGTTCGTCTGGCAGGAGACGAGCGGTCGGCAGTCACGGCGGGTGACCTCTCCGACGGTGCAGTCCGGCTCGTGACTCCGTTCGCCGCCGACGGTGGGGTGACCGGCACGATAACCGTGGAGCGCACGGCGGGAGCATCGTTTGGCGAGGTGGATCGCGAGCTCCTTGGCGCGGCCGCGTCCCACGTTGCGGTCGCGGTCACACGGTCGGGGTTTCTGGACGCCGAAAGACGGCGTGCACAGGAGCAGCAGGCACTGCTCGATACGCTCGCCGATCTGTCCGGACACCTCGAGCTTTCGCAGCTCCTCCAGGCAGTGCTGCAACGCGCAATTACGCTTCTCGGGGTCACGGGTGGGGAGCTGGCCATTCTCGATGCCCAAACCAAGGAGATGGTGATGGTGGCTAGCCTCAACCTCGGCGCCGACTCGACCGGCTTGCGAATGCGACTCGGAGAAGGAGCGATGGGGCTCGTCGGGCAGACGCACGAACCGCTGATTATTCCGGACTATCAGGCATGGACGGGAAAGTCCGGCAAGTACGAGCAGAGCAGCGTCTACGCCGTGATGGTGGCTCCGCTGCTCATCGGGAAGCGGCTCGTCGGCGCGATAGCGAGCGTTCACTCCGATCCGGCCCGAAAATTCGGACCGGAAGACCTCCGCCTGCTGGAGATGTTCGCTCCTCAGGCGGCGATAGCGATCGAGAATGCGCGGCTCTTTACCGAGGCCCGGCGCCGCTCCGAGGAGCAGACCGCTTTGCTCGAGACCCTGTCCGCACTTTCCGGCGAGCTCGAGCTCGCGAAGGTTCTCGACGCAGTCCTCAATCGGGCCGTCTCTCTGCTCGGCGTGACCGGCGGGGAGTTGGCGATCGTCGAGGAAGATTCCGCCTCGCTTGTCATCGTGGCGAGCCATAATCTCGGCTCCGACTCCCTCGGAACGCGAATGAAGACCGGGGAGGGAGCGATGGGTCGGGTCGCGAAAACCCGCGAGCCCCTCGTCATTCCGCACTACCAGGAATGGGCCGGCCGTTCCCAGAAGTACGCCAACGCCACTTTCCAGTCGGTTCTCGCCGCGCCGCTGCTCATCGGCACGCGGCTGGTCGGCGTGATCGCGGCGGTGCACTCCGATCCCCGGCACGCGTTCGGCGAGGAGGGGCTGCGGCTGATCAATCTCTTTGCGTCGCAAGCCGCGGTCGCGATAGAAAACGCGCGGCTCTTCACATCGGAGCGGAAGCGCGCCGAGGAGCAGCAGGCATTGCTCGATACGCTCTCCGATCTTTCTGGCGAGCTCGAGCTGTCAAAGGTTCTCAACGCCGTGCTGAACCGCGCGATCAAGCTGCTCGGCGTCACCGGTGGCGAGCTTGCCACCTATGACCAGAGAAGAAAGGAGCTGCGCATCGCCGCGAGCCTGAACATGGGAGTCGATTCAGCAGGCACGCGCATGCGTCTCGGCGAGGGCGCGATGGGATACGTCGCCCAGACTCGTGAGCCATTTACGATTCCCGATTATCAGGCCTGGAGCGGTCGGTCGGCAAAATACGAGCAGGCGACCGTGCACTCGGTGATGGCCGTTCCGCTCCTGATCGGAAACCGGCTCGTGGGAGCAATCGCCATCGTGCATTCCGACCCAGCCCGCACGCTCGGCGATGAAGACCTTCGCCTGCTCCAGCTGTTCGCCCCCCAGGCCGGCATTGCCATCGAGAACGCCCGCCTTTACGAGGCGGCGCAACAGCAGTTCGAGGCACTCGTGCTCAACAACCCGGTGGCGATCGCCAACGTGGACCTCGACTTCAACATCGCTTCCGCAAACCCGGCGTTCGAGGAGCTATTCGGATACGCGCAGGAGGAAGTGATCGGAAAGAATCTCGACGAGCTGGTGACGACCCCTGAGCTGCGGGCCGAGGCGACCGAGCACACGGCAATCGGAAAGGCAGGAAAGGTTTCCCGCGGAATGGGCTCCCGCAGACGCAAGGACGGAACCCTCATCGACGTCGAGCATTTCACCATTCCGGTCATCGTCGCCGGCGAGAAGGTCGGCATTATGGCGCTGTACCATGACGTCGGCGATCTCCTCGATGCGCGGCGCGCCGCCGAGAATGCCAGCAAAACGAAAAGCCAGTTTCTTGCCAACATGAGCCATGAGCTGCGCACTCCGCTCAACGCGATTATCGGGTACAGCGAGATGCTTCAGGAACAGGTCGAGGAGGATGGCTCCGCGGAATACGTTCCCGACCTCCTGAAGATACGCTCCGCCGGGCGGCATCTTCTTTCACTCATCAACGACGTCCTCGACCTGTCCAAGATCGAAGCCGGGAAGATGGAGCTCTTTCTGGAGGAATTTTCCGTCCCGGAGATGGCGCGGGACGTGACGACGACCGTTCAGCCGTTGATCGAGAAAAACGGCAACAGGCTGATCGCGGAAACCGCCGCGGGAGTCGGCACTGCGCGCGCCGATGTCACCAAGATGCGTCAGGTGCTTTTCAACCTGCTGAGCAACGCGAGCAAGTTCACCAACAAGGGCGAGATCCGGCTCTCCATCCGAATTGATGGGACCGAGATCGTCTACGAAGTACGTGATTCCGGGATCGGCATGACACCCGAGCAGTCCGGCAAGCTGTTCGAGGCCTTCGCGCAGGCGGACTCGTCCACCAGCAAGCACTTTGGCGGCACCGGGCTCGGACTCGCCCTCAGCCGACAGTTCTGCCGCCTGATGGGCGGGGACATCACCCTGACGAGCGCGCGGGGAGAGGGCTCGACGTTCACGGTGCGGATCCCTGTTCAGGTGAAGGCGGTCGCGGACAGTGAGCCATTTCCCGCGATGTCGCCCATCGACACCGAAAATGCGACCGGCGGGCTCATCCTCGTCATAGATGACGATCCGGCTGCGCGCGAACTGGTGCAGCGACATCTGGCCCGCGCCGGGTATCGAACGCATGGCGCGGCCGGGGGCGCCAGCGGCCTTCAGCTGGCGCGCGACCTCAAGCCGGCCGCGATAACGCTCGATGTGTTAATGCCCGAGATGGACGGCTGGCAGGTTCTCTCGGCGCTAAAGGCAGACCCTGCGGTCGCCGGCATTCCGGTAATTATGTCGACTGTGCTCGACGAAAAGCCTCTCAGTCTCGCGCTTGGGGCTTCGGACTACGTGACGAAGCCCGTCGATCGCGAGCGCCTGGTCAGCGTAATGCGGCGATTTGCCGGGTCGCCGGACTCGAGCGTTCTCATTGTGGAGGACGACGACGATGCGCGCCAGATGATGAAGCGCATGCTCGAGAAGGAGGGCTGGACGGCCGTCGAGGCAGAAAATGGCCGCGTCGCTCTCGAGTGCGTGGCTGTACGGAAGCCATCGGTGATATTGCTCGACCTGATGATGCCTGAGATGGATGGCTTCGCTTTCCTTGCCGCACTACGCGAAAGCAGCAACGGCAGATCCATCCCTGTAATTGTCGTCAGCGCCCTCGAGCTCACGGACGAACATCGTCGGCGTCTCAACGGCGGCGTTCACCAGATCCTCCGCAAGGGATCATATTCCCCGGAGGTGCTGCTCGACGAGCTGCGCGGCGTCATTGGGCCACCCAGGCCGCAAATAGCCTCATGAGGACCGAATAGCGATGCGGAAGATTCTGCTGGTCGAGGACAACGAGATGAACCGCGACATGCTGTCGCGCCGGCTCGTCAAGCGCGGTTACGAAGTCGCCGTCGCGCTCGATGGCCAGGAGGGAGTCGACCAGGCGCGGCAGACGCTCCCCGATCTCGTGCTGATGGACATGAGTCTACCCGTAAAGGACGGCTGGGTGGCAACCGCCGAGCTGAAATCCGACCCGGTCACGCGCCTCATTCCGGTAATCGGATTGAGTGCACACGCAATGGCGGGCGATCGTGACCGCGCGATGCAATCAGGATGCGACGACTACGACACAAAGCCGGTCGAGCTCGATCGCCTCCTCGGCAAGATCGAAGCTCTGCTCGGCAAGACCGCCGGGTGAGGGAAGCCTCCCAGGAAACTCTTTCCGTAAACGAAGTCGCGAGGCTCCGGCACGAGCTGCGAACGCCCGTGAACCACATTGTCGGCTACTGCGAGATGTTGCTCGAGGACGCGGAGAGTCCGCAGCTGAATGGGAGGAGAGAGCCGCTGCGGGAGGCACTGGCCGCGGTGCGCGACGCCCTTGCACTCATCGAGGGGGCCCTGCCCGCTGATGTGGCGACGCTGGACTCGGATCGAATAGTGAAGCTGTATCAATCTCTTCACCGTCCGCAGTCACGCATCATTGATGCGATGGGCAGCCTCCTACGCGAAGAAGGAGCGCCCGACGAAAAATTCATCGCTGACGTCTGCCGGGTGAGAAATGCAGCCGAACGCCTGCTGCCCACTGACCGGCCGCGTGCTGACCCCACCACGGCGTTCAGTGTGCCTGCGGGCGTGCGGGTCGCGCCGACCGCGCCTCCCGGAGCGCGCGTGGCGAGGACGGCCCGCGTGCTCGTTGTCGACGATGTAGAGGAGAACCGGAGTGTTCTCCGGCGCAGGCTGGAGCGCGAGGGGCACACGGTGGTCTGTGCGTCGAGCGGCCCGGAAGCGCTGCATCTCGCGGCGGCTGAGGGATTCGACATCATACTGCTCGACGTCATGATGCCGCACATGGACGGCTACATGACGCTCGAGCAGCTGAAAGCTTCCATCGCCACGCGCGAGATTCCGGTAATCATGATCTCGGCGCTGGACGACATCGCCAGCATCGCGCGGTGCATCGAGCGAGGTGCCGAGGACTACCTGCCCAAGCCCTTCGACCCTGTCCTCCTGCGCGCCCGCATCAGCGCGTGTCTCGAAAAAAGGGATTTGCGCGCGCGGGAAAAGGAATATCTGCGCGATGTGGTCCGCATCGTCGCTGCGGCCGTGGCCGCCGAGCGCGGAGGTTATACCGCCGGCTCCCTTGCCGACGTGTCGAAGCGCGGGGATGAGCTGGGAACACTGGCGCGCGTCTTCGACGGCATGGTCGCGGGAATAAGGGAGCGTGAGCGGAAACTGCACGGGCAGATCGAAAAGCTGCGGGAAGAGATCGCAGGGGTGAGTGACGCGCCGCTTACGGACTTCGACGCGCCGGAAGCCCTCCGGTCAGGGGATTTGTTCGCAGCCAGGTACAGGATCGAGCGCCCGATCGGGAGCGGCGGGATGGG
The DNA here is from genome assembly GCA_035575795.1 of Gemmatimonadaceae bacterium. Lineage (GTDB taxonomy): Bacteria > Gemmatimonadota > Gemmatimonadetes > Gemmatimonadales > Gemmatimonadaceae > UBA4720. The sequence goes on along the minus strand of DATLXE010000270.1, from coordinate 3,198 downwards.
CATGGTTTATCTCGCCGAGGACGTGGAGCTCGGCGAGCGGGTCGCGATCAAGACGCTGAGACCGGAATTACTGAGCGCGGATGAAACAGCGATGGACCGCTTTCGCAACGAGATCCGGCTCGCGCGCCAGATCTCTCACCGCAACATCGTGCGCACGCACGACTTCGGAAATGCCGGGGGCGTCTTCTTCGTAACGATGGAATACGTCGAGGGCACAACGTTGCGCGCGGTGCTGGATTCCCGGGGGCAGCTTGGAGCGGAAGCGACGCTCGCCATCGCGCGACAGCTCGTGGACGCGCTCGAGTGCGCACATGGCGAAGGCATCATCCATCGCGACATCAAGCCGCAGAATCTGCTGGTCGATGCGGCCGGGACGCTCAAGATCATGGACTTCGGTGTCGCCCGCCTCGCGGAGCGAAGCAGCGGGCTGACTCAGGCGGGAATGGTGGTTGGCACGCCCGCCTACATGGCACCCGAGCAGCTGCTGGCTGAGTCAGTCGATGCGAGGAGTGATCTTTACTCCGTTGGTGTCGTGCTCTACGAGTGTCTTACCGGACGGCCGCCGTTTGATGCGAAATCTCCGATCTCGCTGATTGCGAAAGTGCTCAACGAAGACGCGAAGGCTCCGGATGCAGTGAAACCGGAGGTGCCCCACGCCGTGTCTGCGATGGTGATGCAGCTTCTCGCCAAGCAACCCGATCAGCGGCCCCAAAGCGCGGGCGCGCTCAGGGACATGTTCGCGACAGTTTGAGTGCGCGCCAGTTCAACCGCGAGTACTACCGGCGCTTCTACGAGAATCCAACGACCGCAATAATCTCCGCGGCAGAACGGCGGAATGAGATTAGGTTCGTCCTCTCGTTCTGCCGCCACATCGGTCTCGAAGTACGCCGCTTCTCCGATGTCGGCGCTGGGACAGGGTGGTGGGCAAGGGAGTTCCGCCGTCAGTACCGGAGCTGCCGCCACATCGAAACCTTTGATTCAAGCGGCGAGGCTGCGCGCATCTACGGGCACCGCCAAGTGCGTGCACAGGAGATCGCCGGCTTGCCGTCGGACCTCGTCGTCTGTCGTGACGTTCTCCGCTATCTGGCCGACCGCCAGGCAAAGCGTGCGATCGCCCGCCTCGCGGCGAAATGCCGCGGCGTGCTCTACTTCCAGGTAGTCACGAGCGATGACGAAGTTGACGAGGACCGAAGTGACATGACCGGATACTTTCGCCCTGCGAGCTGGTACCGGCGCTCGCTGGAACGCGCCGGATTCACGGACGCTGGGATGGGCCTGTTCGTGTCTGACAGGTTTTCCCGGTTCGATCCGTTCGCGCTCGAGTTGCGCTGATCCTACGCACCCAGGGATTGGTGCACGCGCCCCTCGCGAAACCTGAAGATCCGGCCGACCTGCCGTCGAACCAATGGCGTGGCGATCGCTCCCAGCCAGCCGAAACGCAGCGAGTAGACTACTTCGTCTTCGATGATTGTTCGACTGCCCTCGCTGATAAATCGGTGCGTGTGCACCCACGACTTGTAGGGACCGCGCAGCTGTTCGTCCACAAATCCGTGGGGCGGGTCCCATCTCACGATTCGCGTGCGCCATTTCATCGGCACGCCCCACAGGCGAATCGAGTAGTCGATCAGCGTTCCCTCGCCCATCGATATCGGCAGTGGAGTGAGAATGCGAAAATGGAGCTCGGGGGGCGTGATGATGCCAAGATTGGCAGCATCCGCGAAAAATGCGAAAACCTCGTCGCGGCCGAGCGGGATCTCGATGCGACTCCTTAGCGTTGATCGCACGGCGGTCATTGGAAGAAATGCATCGCGCGGCGGCACCTGCCGCCGCGCGACAGCAGATCTATCGGGCGGCCGAGCCCGTCATCGGGCGCGGCATCAGCACCGCGTCGATGACGTGGATGACGCCGTTCGAGGCAGGAACGTCCGCCACTGTCACCTGGACGCGGTTCACGTAGACCCTTCCGCCGCTCACCGTAACGTCCACCGTCTGGCCGTTGACCGTCGCCGGCCTGGCGCCGTTCATACCGATGATGTCGGACGCACCGACCTTTCCTGATAACACGTGGTAGGTGAGAATGGACGAGAGCAGCGGCTTGTTGGCGAGCAGCGCAGCGATGGTGCCGGCAGGCAGCTTCGCGAACGCGGCATCGGTCGGGGCGAACACGGTGAACGGGCCCGGGCCCTGGAGCGTTTCTGCCAGGCCCGCCGCCTTTACCGCGGCGACGAGGGTGTTGAAGCTGCCGTTCTCCATCGCGACCTGGACGATATTCTTCGCCGGCGCGGTTACCGCCATTTTCTCTTCCGACATGTATGCTGACTGGCAGGCCGAAAGTGTGACCAGCGCGGCGATCGCGGCGGCAGTGTGAAGGAATCTTTTCGTCATTGTGTTTTAGTCCTTGTGATTGGGGGTGGTGTGTTTAAGCGCGGGCGGGGGCAACGCCGAGCCAGCGCGTCTGAATGCCGCGCACCTGCACGGCCTGGTACAGCGCCGACAGTCCGACGAGCACGTAAACCAGTCGGCTGAGCGGCGACATCTCGCCGAATATTGCGGCAACGAGGTCGAACTGAGCAGCACCTACTAGTCCCCAATTGAGACCACCGACTACGAGCAGCACGGCGGCGACTACATCGAGCTTCTTCATCCTGATCTCCTTGTTGAACAGCGTTACGATCCTTCGTGAAACCGGATCCTTGTCGAGGTGTTGTTCAGGGAGAATAAGCAGTTGAAGCCACCATGTCAAGAGGTTGTCCAGCTCTTTGCATTGACATTAGTTGGACAAGGGCGTAAGTTCAGCTAATGAAACAACTTGCTACCCGAGCGGTCCGAGTCGATGGCCCGAGGCATCCCATCGCCATCGCCGCCGAACGGACCGCCCTCAGCCAGGACGTCCTCCGCGTATGGGAACGGAGGTACGCCGCCGTCGAGCCGAGCCGGGATGAGGCCGGGCAGCGACTCTATACCGACGCCGACATCGAACGGCTGAGTCTCCTTCATTCCGCCACCCGGGCAGGCCGGAGCATTGGACAGATCGCGCGCCTCTCCATCGACGACCTCCAGCGCCTCGTCGATGAGGACGCTGCCGCGCGAGCAACCCGTCCGACCGAGGCCCGCGCGCTCGAGACAACCGCAGCCGTAGATGCAGCGCTCGTCCTAACCCGGTCGCTCGAGTCCGCCCAGCTCGATGCGCATCTCCGC
>DATLXE010000269.1:0-2681 GCA_035575795.1 Gemmatimonadaceae bacterium | reverse complement strand
TGCAGGGGAAGAATCTCCTGGATCTGCGACGGGCTCACGGCGACGGCGAGCGACATGACATCCGATCGGTGCGCCCAGCTGTCGCGGCCCGGCTGGCGCGCGTGGTCGAGCGCGCGATCGATCCCGATCCCAGGCGCCGCTACCAGAGCGCCGAAGCGCTCGGAGCGGACCTGGCGGCGATCCATACGACCCGACCGGTCGTTCTGGGCGCCTACGCGATCCTCGCCGTGCTGACCGTGGCCTTGATCGTGTGGCTGGGCTGGGGTGTGCGCACGCCGCCCGTGGTCGGCCGGCCCGTCATTGCTGTTCTGCCGTTCAAGAACCTCAGTGCCGAACCCGGCAGCGAATACTTCGCCGACGGCCTGACGGATGAAATCATCCGCAACCTCGCCGTCATCGACGGCCTGGACGTTCGCTCGCAGACGTCGTCGGTCTTCTTCAAGGGCAAGGAGCGCAATCTTCGCGACATCGGCGATCAGTTAGGGGCGAACCTCGTCGTGGAAGGGTCCGTGCAGCGTGACGGCAGGCAGTTGCGTATCAATGGCCGGCTCGTCCAGGTGGCGGGAGATGTCGTGCTCTGGTCCGAGCGATTCGACCGGCCGCTCGAGGACGTGTTTGCCATCCAGGACGAGATCTCTCGCGCCATCGTGAACAAGCTACGCCTGACCGTTGGGAGGGGGCAGCGGCGCTATCAGACCGACGTGGCCACGTACGATTTGTACCTCCGTGCGCGCCAACTCGTCGAACGCAGGGGCACCAAGAGCGCGCAGCAGGCAGCTCAAATCTTCGAGCAGGTCATTGCGAAGGACCCCGCGTTCGCTCCGGCCCACGCGGGGCTCTCCGACGCCTACGCACTCATGTCGATCGAGATAAACGAGAACGGGCTTTCATTCGAGGAAGCCCTTTCCCGCATGCGGCGGGCGGCCGTCAGGGCGATCGAACTCGACCCGCTGCTGTCGGAGGCGCATGCCGCCATGGGCCTGACGTACTCGCGGGAGCGCCAATGGGAACACGCCCGGAAGTCTTTTCGGCGGGCGATCGAGCTCAACCCGTCTCTCACCCAGATTCATACGCGCTACTCGACGTCGACCCTCCTCCCGCTTGGCAGACTGGACGAGGCGGAGACACTCCTGAACAGAGCCCTGGAGACCGATCCCTTGTCGCTGGCGGTGCGACGGGAACTGGCGAACCTTCAGATCATTGCCGGACGCTACGATGAGGCCATCGCGAACCTGAAACGCGTGCACGCCGTCGACCCGGGCTTCACTTACGTCGATATCTTCCTGGCGAGAGCCCTGACGTTTTCAGGCAGGCTGGCGGAAGCGTTGCCTGTGTGGGAAACGAGGAAAGAGATAGGCTGGCAGTTCTGGGCGGCGCACGCGTACGTGACGTCGGGCCAGCGAGCGAAGGTCGAGGAAATGACCGCCGTGCCGCAGCACCCATTCCGCCAGGCGGTGCTCTTTACCGCGCTCGGAGACAAGGACCGCGCATTCGACGCGTTGAACCGGGCGACCGATCTCCTGCCGCACCGAGTGGCGCTGCTGCTCGTGTATCCCGAGATGGCGTCGCTTCGCGGCGACCCCAGGTTCGATGCGCTTCGAAAGAGACTCAACCTTCCGTGAATCACCCGCGATCAGCGGCGTAGTTCGATATCGAGCGTCGACTGGCCGATCAGGTTCGAACCCGTCTGGAACAGCTTGTAGCCGCTCTTCGAAGCAAACAGGTACAGCCCCCGCAGTTGAGGCACGCCGCAGAGCAGGTAGCGCCCGTCCGCGTCGGTCAGCGTGGTCGCGATGACAAGGCCGAGTCCATCGAGTCCGTCCAGCTCGACTCGGACGTCTTTCAGCGGCAAACGGCCTTCGTTCGTGAGTTCGTAAACCATCCCGGCGAGCGTGGGTCCCACCGCCGCGAGCTCGGACGGCAACCGCGCACCGAGCAGCAGTGGGTCGGTGACGACATGCACGTCCTGTGTCACGTTCCCCTGGGGTGTGAGGGTGATGGCGCAAGGCTGGTACGCACCCGCAACGCTGATGCGAACGCGCGTCCCTCCTGCCGGTACCGAGAAACTGTACCGGCCAGCAGCATCGATCGCGATACGGCCGGTTGTGCTCCCGCCACGGTCCGTTTCGACCCAGCCGAACAGTGACTGGTTGCCGAACGGCTTCACCACGTCGGATGTATGGACCCAGACCGTTCCACTGATCGTGGCCGATCCCGAGGGGGGATTCTGCGACCCCGCGGGGGGATTCTGCGCGGCGGGCGGGGCGGTGGGCGTCGTCCCGCCACCGCAGCCGCCTGCGACGAGTGCGGCGACCAGCGCCGTAATGCATCCGAATCTGACGAAGTCTGTTCGCACGAACGTCCTTTGAGTAATTGCCTGTTGATCCAGTAAACGCCAGCGCGGTGCACTTCGGACAAAACGTGTTTCAGGCCGCGTTGCCTACCAGTCCAGCTTCATCCCAATCCTGGCAATGCGTGGCGGAACAATGGTGACGGGCCGAAGGAACGACTGCCCGGACGACCAGTTCACGTTCTGTTCGGGGTTGGCGTTCAGCATGTTGAACACGTCGAGAAAGATCGCCGCGCGTCGCGTCCGGTGAAGCGGGATCCGCTTCTCGATGCGCACGTCGGCCATCGTGATGTTGTCCATGCGCCTGGTTCCGACCGGCTCGGCGAGTACG
>DATLXE010000268.1:0-3709 GCA_035575795.1 Gemmatimonadaceae bacterium | reverse complement strand
TGGATGGTCCCCCGGCCCACCCGCAATGTCTACTTGGCGATACTCTCGTATCTCCCGGTGGTCGGATTGCGGCTGTGAGTCAGCGCCCATTCGATGGAGATGTTCTTGTCCTCCACACTGCCGGCGGCAATCGTCTCTCCTGCACCGCGAACCACCCGATACTCACGCCGCATGGCTGGGTTCCGGCGGGCGGCCTCCACGTAGGCAGCGATGTAATTCGGCAGGTGAGGATGGAGAGGGGCGTGGTTGGAAACGTGAACGACCAGCACATGCCATCCAGATTCCATGAGGTAGCGGAATCTTTTCGGGGTTCGCGCGAGATGGCGACCAGTGAAGTGCCAGTTGCCGCCGAAGACTTCCACGGCGACGGGCGCGGCTCCGAGGTCGCAATTATATGGGCCTACCGCCTGCTGGTGGATGACATCCAAGCCATTGGCCACGAGCTGACAGGCCAGGCGCCGTTCAATCTCGGAAACGTGCAATCCGAGTCGTTCGACCGTCCGAGCTCGGCGCTCCATGCCGGTCAGCGGGTATTGGCTGCCGCGACTCGCTGCGTGTGCGGCAGAGACTTGAGCGGCGCGCTGGGTGCGATTCATCCGACTCCATTTCAGGAGTTCAGCAGCGCTTCGGTTCCTTGGTTCGATCGCGTTTTCGATGAGTCGGGTTCTGATAACGGCCCTGGATACGCCGAGGTCTTTCGCGATCTGCAGCTCGGACTTGCCGGCGCGGTAGTCGCGGATCAATTGCTGCGTGTTGAGGTGCTTTCTGGGCGGCATGAAGTCTTCAATTTGCAGGCTGAATTGGGTTGGTATATTGGCAACGGCATTATAACTCACAACTGTCGCTGTCGCACGAGCCTCGTGTTCCCGAAAGGGCGCGTGGCGTGAGACGGCTTGAACCAACAAAAGGACGGATGGGAATGAGTAATCGATCGAGGAAGCCAGAGGATCCGCTCCTGACCATGCGCGAAGCGGCAGAGGAACTCGGGGTGGACCCGGAAACCATCCGACGCTGGGCGCGCAAAGGCGTCATCAGCTACGTGGCGGTCGGGCCATTCCGGCGCAAGCGCATTCGCCGGTCGGTCGTGGATCATCACCGGCAGGAACAGCGCGGCGTGGATGGGATTTCGGAGACTACATGTCCACAACTGCGCTGACCCCGCTGGGGGACGCTCCGCTTCAGAAGAATCGGCGGGCGAGCCGAGCGGAAACCGGCGCTGTTCGGAGCAACCCTAGCCCGCCGAATGCAAGCATGGCCAGAGAGAGGCCGACTCTATTGCTGATCCGACGCACCTTCAGGGGAGGTGGGCTCCCGTGCTAACGGCGGCGCTTCTGACCAGGAATTCGGACTCAGGAGTGCGTGAAAATTCAGCGGATCGATTCTCACCCTGCCATAACGAGCGTCTGCGGTCATTTGGTCCACCAAATGACGAACGTACGGGAAAACTATCGCTGGAGCGTTGTTCTTCAGGAACACAACGAACTGTTCCCTAGTTCCATTCCGCATCGCGAAGTCAGCGGCGACATTCAGTTGAATGTCATAAGGTGTAATCGCGGGATCCGGCGTAACGACAAAGTCAAGCATGACAGTCCCGACCTCGCCTGTGACAGTGATCCTCGCTGCCACTGCTATCTCCAACGACGATGTGGCCTCGCCCTCCGGCTTAATCTGTTGCGGCAACTCCTGCATGGAGGCGCGGATCACAACGAAACGACCGAAGTGGAATTGAGGTTGCCCCACCGGCGCCGGGCTCGGAACGGGTTCGAGGGCGTGCTGCTCATTCAAACCGTTGGTCATAAGATCTTACGTAAGGCAAAGTTCGTTGTCCGACGCTGGCTCGGCGCCCTCCTCGATGCGGATCACGCCTTCCTTCCGGATCTCAGTCGCCCACTCATCAGCGCTCCCCTGCTTCGCGGCTTTTCCTACTTGCATCGGTTCCGACCGCCACTTACCCCGTGCAGCGCTGACTACGTCGGGGGCGTGGGTCGTCTTCAGTGCCATCACCTTGACCATGCGGAACTGCACTATGTAGCCGAGCGCGTCTGCGACGTCGGCGACAGTGCGAAGGGTCAGATTACGTCCGCCGTTCAGCAATTGGGACACAAACCCTCGAGTCTTGCCTAGCGCCTCCGCCAATTGCTTCCTGTTCGCGCCGTCGCGGTCCATCGCCTCACAAAAGGTCTCCGTCACATCCAAGATCAGCTCTTCCTGGCGGAGCATTCGCCGACTCTGCGTAGAGGATTGCTCGAACTGCTCATAGTCACTTTGTGGCGGGTTTTTCACGCTGTTGGCCCTCGATGAAGTCACGTTGCTTGAGTAATCGTTCTGCCTTTTCGATGTCCTGGGGATTCAGATCACCCTTCTTTTTAACGGCGCCCCATGAAAGCAGAAAACGACCACTCGGTCGGAAGTCGCCGATTAGCCGCACCTGCTTTGTCGGCTTGAATTCCCACAAATGAAGACCGCGTGCACCCAAACTCTTGAATTTTTCGCGGTTAGAGATCCTTCCTCGATCGCCCAAGAGTCTGAACAACGCGAACGCCTTGGCTCGTATGGCCTCGTCCAAGCCCATAAAGAAATCCCTGGCGGGCATCTCATTCCGAGCGCTGCGAACCCACTCCAACACGAGCGCCGTTCCGCGGTAAGCGATCCATTCGGGTTCTTCAGCCACATCGTTTACATATATGTATACTGTTCCGGCGGTGGGCGCAAATTTGCCCCTTTTGACCGGTCAGGGCGTCTCAAGAACTGGGCAGAGAGAGGTGCCAACCTTCAGCGGGGACCGCTGGGGACGCATTCAGCCTGTCTTCCCGGACGGTTTACAGTTGTCCTTTTGGAGCATCCCGCGCTCATTTCGCACATCCCCCTACATCTAGACAGCACCCTCTAGATTCCGCAACACGCCTTCCCCCATGCTGCTCCTGCACGCATGGCTGCCCTCGCCTTTCAACTCTCCACACGCGCGGACGTCGACGCGCTCCCAGAGCCGCAGCGTGCGCTCTACGTCGAGCGTGAGGGCCGGTACGTCCTCGACGTCGAGGGCGTGGTGCCGGAGGCGAAGTTCCAGGAGCAGAAACTCAAGCTCGAAGAATTCCGCGACCGCAACCGAGAGCTCCACACCAAAGTCACCGACGTCGACGCCCTCCGCGCCAAGCTCGCCGAGTTCGACGGGATCGACGCCGCCGACGCCAAAGCCCTGAAGTCTGGCCTCGAGAAGAAGGGCGTCAAGAAACTCGACGAGCTCGAGTCGTTGATCAGTGACGCCATCGCCAAGGCCATCGGCCCTGTGCAGCAGAATCTCGAAGCCGAAAAGAAAGCCCGCGAGAGCGCGCAGCAGCGTGCCGACAGCGAAGCGTTCCGATCGCAGATCGGCACCGTCGCGCGCAGCAAGGGCGTGCGCGAAAAGGCGCTCGACTACGTCATGCGCCGCGCCGAGGACACCTTCACGCTGAAAGATGGGCGCGTGGTCGCCAAGGACGGCAGCTTCAGCCAGGACGATCCGACGCGACCGCTCAGCACGGACGAATGGCTGGCGCGCCTGGCCAAGGATGAAGACGTGTTGTTTGAGGCCTCGACGGGTTCCGGCGCCAACGGGTCCAAGCCGTCAGGTGGGCCTGGGCGCACCCTGGTGAATCCTGACGCCTTGGCGTTTGGGAAGAGTCTCGAAGACATCGCGTCGGGTAAGACCGACGTGCGCGTGCAGTAGGTA
>DATLXE010000267.1:0-2907 GCA_035575795.1 Gemmatimonadaceae bacterium | reverse complement strand
ACCGGTGATCGAGCGGCTCGCCAGGGAGACTGGCGCGCTCATTTCGATCGATACCTACAAGGCTGCCGTGGCCCGCGAAGCGGTCGCGCGCGGCGCCACCATCATCAACGACATCAGCGGTCTGCAATACGATCCCGAGCTGGGGGCCGTCGCGGCCCGCACGCAGGCGGCGCTCGTGCTGATGCACACGCGCGGACGGTCCCGCACGATGCACGAGCTTGCGACGTACGACGACGTGGTGAGGGATGTGGCGCGTGAGCTGTCGCAGTCGATCGACAGGGCCATCAGCGCAGGGGTCCGTCGCGAGTCGCTCATCCTGGATCCCGGGTTCGGTTTCGCGAAGCGCGCCGCGCACAGCTACACCCTCCTGGCCCGGTTGCCCGAGCTTGCCGATCTCGATCGGCCCATCCTGTCAGGGCCGTCCCGCAAATCGTTTCTGAAGGAGGCCCTTGGCGAGCGGGCGCCGGCTGAGCGCGAGTGGGGGACGGCCGCAGCAGTCAGCGCTTCCGTGCTCTTCGGCGCACATATCGTGCGCGTGCACGGCGTCAGGGCAATGGCGGACGTGGTGCGGGTGGCGGATCGGCTGCGAGCCGGATGACGTGGCGGTAGAAGTCCGGCGGGATCTCCGCTTCGTCGCAGACCCGGGTGACGAAGTGCTCCACACGATCGCGATCCGTCACCGCGTCGTCTGAGTGATCCCATTCCACCCATTTCTCGGCCAGGTCCGCGAAGCTGAGCCCGCGTTCGCGCGCAAGCAACCGGGCGGCGCGCCACGGCGCCAGCGTGTGGGCCGCGTCGGCCAGCCGCTGCCCGTACTCGAAGTCCTCGGCGTCCATCGTCATATGCGAGAGTGCCCGGTAGGGGGGGGCCGGTTCGAAGTCCAGCCTCAGCGTTTCGGCACTCTTCCACAGCTCCGTGCCCGGCAGCACCATCAGCGTGAAGACGGACAGCTCTGTCGGGTCGAGCGACATCGCAAAGTTCAGCGACGAGCGGAACGACGTCCGCGTTTCTCCTGGCAGCCCGAAGATCAATTGCAGCTCGAAGACCAGATTGTGCCTGCGCAGACACGCGATGCCCTCGATGAACTTCTGCAGCTTGAGGCGCCGCTCCACGGTGGCGAGCGCCGTCGTGTCGGTTGTCTGCAGTCCGACCTCCAGATACCCGAAGTCCGCGGCTTTCATCAGGCGTGCCATGTCATCGTCGACAAACTCCGCCCAGATCTCGGCGTGAATGGGGATGTGCCGTGTGTTGTGTTCCGCGATGAAGCGGCAGATCTCCCGCGCGCGCTCGGCGTTCAGGTTGAACACAGGGTCCATCAGGTAGAGCTCCTTGATGTCCTGTTGAAGCCAGAACGCGACGTCTTCCTTCACGCGGTCGAGGTCGAACCGCCGGTTGCGGAGGGAGTAGTCCTTGTTGTAGAAGCAGAAGCTGCAGCGAAAGACGCAGCCCCGCTGTGTCTCCACGCAGATGATGCGGCCGGTGTAATCCCCATATTTCGCCAGGTGAGGGGAGGGATAGCTGTCCAAGTCTTTCACGAGAGCCGCTTCACCAGTATCCACGACCATTCCGCCGCGCCGGAAGCAGATCCCCTTGACGTCGTCGAGGCCCGCCTGACGCGACCAGGCGGTGACGATCTCGCAGAGCGGGATCTCCCCTTCGCTCTTCACGACGGCATCGACCGCCGGGTGACGCTCCAGTGTGCGCGCAGCCAGGGGGCCGACTTCGGGCCCGCCGAGCACGATGCGCACATCGGGACGCTGCTCCTTGATGCGGCGGGCGGCCTCCATCAACGCCCCGATGTTCCAGACGTAGCAGGAGAGTCCGATTACATCGGGGTCGCCGGCAAGAATCTGTTCTGCGATTGCATCCGCTGAGTCTCCCGGCGAGAACTCGAAAATCCTGACGCCGTCGGCGGGCAGACCGCCGCGCTCCACCAATGATGCCTTGAGACACAGCAACGCCAGTGGCATGAAGGCAGGCTTGCAGTGCCGGGTTACGAGTGAGACGACCACCGTCACACGATAGCACTCGTACGCTACACGCCTCCAGGCTCATCCATGAAAGCCCCGCCATTTCTGCGTACTTCTAGGCCGCGCAAGTACGGCAAGCGTGTTGCTTTTGGATTAGGCAGGAGAAAACACTAATGGCTGAACACAAAGACAACGTGGACAATCCGGACGATTCCAATGCACGTCGGCACGACAACTCGGTTGGCGAAGAGATTTCGGCAACGGGGCAGCGCATCAAGGGTGGCATCAAGAACGCCGCCGGCGTAGCCATTGGCGACGACGCGGTCGAGGCGAAGGGCGAGCGCGAGAGCCGCGCCGGGGAAGACCGTCAGAAGAAGAACGACGCGGTCTAAGCTCTTCCTCCGCTTATTCTTACGCGGGCGCGGCTTTGCCGCGTCCGCGTTTTTTTCGCATTCTCAGTCCATGTGATCTTGTCTCCTGCCTCCTGCCTCCTGCCTTCTTGATAAGCTAGCCTCGCCAGCATGACGGAATACCTGAAGAACATCCTGCGCCGGCCCCCGGTCGGCTGGTGGGACATTCTCGACATCCTGATCGTCTCGTTCCTGATCTACGAGTTCCTCAAGCTGATCAGGGGCACCCGCGCCGTCCAGATGGCGGCCGGATCGGTGCTGATCGTCGGTTTGTTCTATGTCTCCCGGCTCGTGCCGCTGCAGACCGTGAACTGGATGATCCGCAACATGCTGGCGTTTGTGGCATTTGCCGCCATCGTCATCTTTCAGTCCGACATACGTCGTGCCCTCGCGCATTTCGGACAGGCCCCCTTCTTCCGCTACCTGAATCGCCAGAAGGCTGCCGACGAGACCATCGAGGAAATCGTCGTCGCCGCGACGATGCTCGCGAGCCAGAAGGTGGGGGCGATCCTCGCGATCGAGCGGGA
>DATLXE010000266.1:0-3774 GCA_035575795.1 Gemmatimonadaceae bacterium | reverse complement strand
CCACGCATACACCCACGACCCTCCGTCAGCAAGTTCCCCTGACCGAATGTGAATGAAGGAGAACTCCGGCTCATCCACTGGCGGGGACATCGCGAACCATTATCGCTCGCTACGCCCTGTCGATCGCTCTGCGCTGTCCAGACGGGACGAGCCCGCCCTGGGCCAGCGTCCGGGAATGTCCCCTGACGGGTCTGTTCGCGGTATGGTTTCCGCGTGCTACAGCTGCGTCTAAGTTCGGCAGCTGCCCTCCTCGCGGCCGCGGCTGCGACGTGTGGGCCGCTGATGGCGACCGCCACCGGTGCGTCCGGCGCTTCCAATCCGCGGGTCGTGCAGTTCTCCCAGCTCCCGCATGGCTGGATCGAGGGGATCCCGCGAGATGTTCGCCCGAACTCGCGGATCGTCGGCGTGTTCGCGGGTCATCGGCTCGCCGTAGCGCCTACCAGGAACGGCAACTTCTGCGAGGCGTTTGCCGACGTGTTCGCGGGATGCAGAGTCCGTGCCGCGGGCACGATCAATCCGACGCTTCTCGGCAGCAGCGGACGCCTAGAAGTGATCGCAGGGGACATCGTCGCCGAAGCGCGAGGGTCATTGTTCGTGACGTTCGGTTCACGGCAGTACCCGGTCGCAGTCACCTGGGTTTCGCGGCCAATCGCGGCGGGATTCTTCTTTATCACCGTGCCGAAGGGGCGGACGGCGGCGCGGCTTATCCTGCGCAGCGGTGGCCACATCGTCGCGCGTACAGACACATTGCGCATCCAGGTTCCGCGGAAGCACCCCTAGTCGCGGGAATAGAGTCAGCCGCCGCCAACCCCCGAGGTCTAGGCACTTCAGCTCAGACGCCACCACAGCAAGACGATGACATTTGAGTCCGGGAATGTCGCCTGGCGTGATGCGTGCTCGCTAGCACTCCTAAAGCCTCCCGGAGCGAGCCGTTCGCCTGGGCGAGCGTGCGGGAATGACCCCCGACTGAGTCGGGTAGAGGGGATACGTGAAGCCCCGTCGCCTGCCTGGCAGTGTGTTGCTGGGCGTCGGCGTTGCGCTTGCGGTCGCCGGCGTTGGCTCAATCCTGAGCGAGGACCTTCAGGGAGGCGCTGACGCTTGGGGGCTCATCTTCTTGATCGCGGCCGCCGTGGCGGGGCTGTGCGGTGGCGCGCTGATCACTTCGGGACGGACCTAACCTCCTGGCTGAATCTGGTGTGTCGCAGATCTCGTAGCCGCTCGGCCAGTAGGTGCCCTGCGGGAGGGCTGACGGAGCAGCCGCTCGTACTCCTCACTGGTGATGATCTTCGGCAGACGACGGGTCACGTAGCTTCTCCAATCGGGACCAACACGAGGTCCCGGCAAGGCAGACGCAAGGAGCGTCAAGTTCCGGAACCACTACGTACCGGAACCATAGGTCCGCTCGCCCCGACCAGCATGAGAATCCGGAATTGAGGGTGGGCGAGCCACGCTCGCGCTGTGGCCAGACCTGGCCCGGCCGCCCGCAAGCGCCTGCTCGCAGCAGGGGTTCAGCAGGTGTTCCTGCGCGGGCCGATCCGGGTGGAAGTGCACCGGCAAGCGTCAGGGCAGGGGGCAGATCCTCTCGGAGAGGGGCGGCCCGCAGGTCGTCAGGGCCCGTGACTGGAGGTTATAGGTCGCCTGCTGTCCTGTCGTGCCTTCGAGGAACAGCTGAGTCGCGTTGAATGCAACAATCCTGTAGGCGCCCGTCTTCGCCGACATCGACGTTCCACCCGATTCAGCGCCTGAGCTATCGACGGCGAGCTGGTAGACCATTCCGGTCAAGGGTTGGTCGGCTCGAGCGCCGGCCCAGACGTATCGCCCGGTGTCGTCAGTGGAGAACCGATAGCCGTTCGTCGGTTTCATGATGGAGAGCGGCAGGATCAGCGGCATCGCGGCGTCGCCAACGTTCGAGACCGGAACGATCTCGGCCCGCTGCGCGGGACTGTTGACGCTCGGGTCGTCCCAGCTTGGGTCCTCGCCCGTCAGCTCGTCGCTAGTCGTTGGGGCAACCGCGCCTCGGGCCTCCATCGCCTCAAGTGCGTCGTACTTGATGTTGCTCTCCCCCAGCGCGTGGTCGGGTCCCGATGTCGCGCCTGCGTGGGTGTTGCTGTTGGATGCGCTCGTGGCCGAGTCTTCGCCCCCACCGCATCCGAAGCCCACGAGCACAACAACGAGGCTGGTCACCATTAGCCGCAGCATCGGCCTGCGAGCCTATCGTCTAACCAAGGAGTATCCATGCGAGTTCTCGTCCTGACCGCTTTGACTCTGTGCGCTGGTGTGTTGGTCACTGGGGCACGGAGCAACCCGCTAGGTAACAAGCAGATGAACCCGAGTCCAAGCGATGCCCTGAGGGTCACGGCGCGAAAGCGACAGCGCGTACGTCACGACTTCGTAAAGGCGAACAGAGCATCGGTCGCCTGGGCCAGTGCGCGGGAATGTCCCTCGACAGTCCGAGGGGTGACCACGGACTTGACGTGGTATTCGCGCGCCGTAAGGTGAATGACGTGCGCGTCGGCGCGACAATCGTGCTGCTCTTGCTATCTGCGCTCACCGGCTGTGACTCGTCGTCGTCGAGTGAACCGCCGGCCGTACGGACGCTCCCTGCGACCACAGATTCACGCTCGCCGCGCGAAGGTGACAGTACGACTGGCGCAACGGATGTGTCCGCGTGCGACGAGCGGAGGCTGCCGTTCGCGCGACAGAAGCTGCCAAGGAAGTTCTTTCCGACGAACGCGAGCGCGCTATGGGCGCCGTCGTCAGCCAAGCGTTGCCTGTACCTCGTGCCGCCCGGCGGCTCGCCGCGGCCGATCTGGCAGGTTCCGGTTGGGGAACGGCTCGTCCGCCTGGGATGGGCGCCCGACGGCACAACTTTCGTCGCGACGACCGCGAGCGGAGCAGGCACGGGTACCTACTTCGTCGACCGCGACGGTTTCGCGCGTGAGCGGCTCGCCGCCGACGGCATCACTTTCCTTGACGACGGTAGTGCGATAGTCGTGCGCAGGGTTGCGTTGTATCTCCGCGCCCATGGACGCGAACGGCGACTTGTCGCACTGGATGCGATCCGCGCCGCGGCGGGGTTTGGTCGAGCCGCGCTCGTCTCTGTCGCGCCGGACCGCCACGGCTTTGCTCGCGGGTACGGCGCGGACGCAGTCGTAACAACCGTTTTCTCGAACGGGAGCCCAAGCGCGGCTCAGGCCCTCGTCCTTGTCTCCCGCGCGGGCAGCGTGCAACGGGTCGGCCCGATCTTCGGCAGCGCTCGCACGGGTAACCCCGGCGGCCGCGACTGGTCGGCGGACGGTGACGCCTTCGTCCAAGTCGTAGGTGAGCTGCCGGGCAGCGCGCGTCTGAATCTAGGCCACGATCATTGCCTTGACGTCTGGACCGCGCGCGGCGGTTACCGCCGCCTCGTCTGTGGGTCGGACCTGCCACAACGCGCCAGCAGTCCCGGTCGGCGGCCGCACTTCGACCGCGTCGTCTGGTCCGCCGACGGCTCGGCCTTTCTGCTCAACAACGGCGCCGTGGTTACCCGGAGCGGCGCTCCGCTCGAACCGACGACTCCAGCCGGCCCACGTCGAAGCTAGATGCTGAGCATTCGGCTGCGCCAGCGTTCGCGAATGCTCCTGAGCCGGCGGCTGCCGGTGATCTTCGTGCCGAAGTTCATCAGGGGCACGTCGGGGTGAAGCGGGAGCGCGACTGGCCGGGCCGCCAGACGGCGTTCGCGTACCAGGCGCGGGCTGGTGGTGGATCGGCGGCGATCTCGGTCGGGCAGTCGCC
>DATLXE010000265.1:0-5522 GCA_035575795.1 Gemmatimonadaceae bacterium | reverse complement strand
ATGTGCGATCGCACGATGATCATTGACGGCCGGCTCGTCTCCGCCTTCGCGTTTTCGATCGCCTTTTCCACCGCGCCGAGGTCGTTGACGTCGGGCACGTGCTGCACGTGCCAGCCGTACGCGGTAAAGCGCGCAGCGCTGTCGTCACTGAAGGTGAGCGCGGTGTCGCCCTCGATCGTAATGTGATTGTCGTCGTAGAATCCGATCAACCGGCCGAGCTTGAGATGTCCGGCGAACGAAGCCGCTTCGTGTGAGACACCTTCCATGATGTCGCCGTCGCTGGCGATGAACCATGTGAAGTGCTCGAAGATCTTCTGCTCGCGGTTAAAGGTTGCCGCCATGTGCGCTTCGGCGACCGCCATTCCGACCGCGTTGCCCATTCCCTGTCCGAGCGGTCCTGTCGTCGTCTCGACGCCGGGAGTGTAGTCGTATTCCGGGTGTCCGGGAGTCTTGCTCTCCCATTGCCGGAACTGCTTGAGATCGTCGAGCGAAAGATCGTATCCGGTGAGATACAACACACTGTACAGGAGCATCGACGCGTGGCCGGCCGACAGTATGAAGCGATCGCGATTGACCCACAGCGGATCGGCGGGATTGTACCGGAGGTGCCGCGTCCACAGCAGGTAGGCAAGTGGAGCGAGCGCCATCGGCGTGCCGGGGTGTCCGGAATCGGCCTTTTGCACGGCATCCATGGAAAGGACCCGCACGGCGTTGATGCAAAGATCCTCGAGCGATGATCCGCTGGGGCTCTGCGTTTTTACGGCGTCGCCGCCGGGAGCGGTGACGGTGCCTGAGTGGTCGGACATTATTGGCGTCCCACGGAGTTCGGTTGGGCGCAGATTCTACGGCCTGGTGCGTTCAAGCTAGCTCATACCCTCGCCTGCTGCAGTGCGACCCACTGCGCGGCTTCGCCCATTTCGTTGGGAGCGAGATTGTGGCCGGTGAGCTGCCACTTGATGGTAACTTCGGCCCCCGCCTCCTCAAGCATCGTGGCCAGCGTCTCCACGTTTTTCATCGGGACGATCGCATCCATCCGCCCCGCCGAGATGAAGACTGTCTTTCCCGCCAGATCCGGCGTGGCAACGGGCTCGAACACCGTCATCGGGCGAAACAGAATCGCTCCGCGAAGCAGCGAAGGATCGAGCTGGAGCACGGTCGAGGCGATGTTCGCGCCGTTCGAGTAGCCAAGTGCGGTCAAGCGTTCGGCGTCGAGCCGATAGTGCGCCGTCGCCGCGCGGATGAAACCGGCCAGCTCCTCACCACGCGCGCGCACCTCGGCGGGATCGAACACTCCTTCGGCCAGGCGGCGAAAGAAACGAAGTGATCCGTTCTCGGAAACGTTCCCGCGCGGACTGAGGATGGCGGCACCGGGTGAAATCGCTTCGGCGATTCCGATCAGATCGTTTTCGGTTCCCCCCGTTCCATGCAGCACGAGCATCGTCTCGCGCGATCCGGGATCGGATGCGGGGATGAAACGGTGTGTGTAACCAAGATCTTCACTCATGCATTTGGTCCGTGCAGCTCGATAGGAGCGTGAATGTTCGGGAGGAGTGCCTCGATCTCGAAGCGTCTCGACTCCATCCAGTCGGGCACTCTCAGTGCCTGGCCGAGTGCCTCGAGCGGTTCATCGATCGTGAATCCGGGGCCGTCTGTTGCGATCTCGAATAGCACGCCACCTGGCTCGCGAAAGTAGATGGACTTGAAGTAATCCCTGTCCATCTGAGGTGTGACGGTATAGGCGAGCTGCGCGAGTTGCGCGCCGGCTTCCAGCTGTGCGGCCTCGTCGGGTGCACGGAAGGCGATATGATGGATAGTTCCCGCGCCTGATGTGCCGCGCCACAGTCCGGGCACGCAGCGAAGGTCGACGATCGTTCCCGGTCCGCCGTCGCCGGTGGCATACCTGTAGATGCTCCCCTGCTCGCGCATGAGACGGAAGCCGAGCGTTTGGGTAAGCAGAGCTCCGGTCGGCTCGCAGGCATCCTGCCAGAGAGTGATTGAGTACACGCCGCGGATCGCGTGCTCGGCGGGAACACTGCTTCCCGGCCACCCCGTGCGGTTTTCCGCGGTGGGATGCGCGACGAGCTCGACCATGAATCCGTCGTGATCCTTGAATGCAATCACGCGCTCATCCTCGTAGCGAAGAACAGGCTGCTCAAACTCGACCTGATATCTGACGAGACGCTCGATCCAGAACCCGACCGAAGCCGGCATGATCGCGAACGAACAGACAACCGCCTGTCCGGCTCCCTGCCGCCCGCGGCGTGCGTTCGGCCATGGGAAGAACGTCAGGATCGTGCCCGGCTTGCCGGTCTCGTCGCCGAAGTAGAAGTGGTAGGTCGTAGGATCGTCGAAATTGACCGTACGCTTGACCAGCCTGAGGCCCAGCGTACCGGCGTAGAAGTCGAGGTTACGCTGCGGGTCGCTGGCGATCCCGGTGACGTGATGAATCCCGGCGGTGCTGAGCGTCATGCTAAAACGAACCGCTCAGGGTTTCGGGCTCTCCCGCTTGTCAGATGAGGTGCGCGGTGCGCCGCCCGCTCCACCGTAACCGCTCTGGTGCTCGGTCGGGTGCGAAGGGACGTCCTCGGTATTGGGCTGGCCCGAGCGAGTGCCCGGATCTCCATCGCCCTGGGTGCTGGTGGGTTTCGCGGCTGGCTCAGCTGTCTTTTTCGGCATTCCATCTCTCCGTTGATTGGCTATGCAATTAAGCAACGGGTGTGCCGTCTCAAGCTTGGAAACTGAGAAATACGCAGATGTCTGCTGAGAGAGGCGCAGAAGCCCAGTAGCTAGGATGAAACATTGAGTCGAGTCGGGCGCGTTCCTGCCTTATGGCGCAAGTCAGTCCTCCAGTTTAGAGGTCAGAAACGGCATTGTTTTCCTGGGCTTCTACAGCAGTTCGCCCCAGAGGGGGCCGCCGAGTCTCTCTGGCAACTCTCAAACTACGCTTCTCACCGCGCACATTTGTGTCTTTCTCATTTGCAGATAAAAGCTGTCGAGCCGTGTGCAAGTTCCTCCGCGGGCACCGTCTCCATAACAGACCCCCAACACCCCGGTACCTCATGCGCGCACTCATTGCACTCGCGTTTCTGCTCAGCTCATCGGTCGTCTCCGCGCAAACGCGGATACCGCCCCGGCCGTGGCCCTGCCCCATGCGGCCGTGCATCGCCGGCCAGCCCTGCCCGCCGTGCGGGTTGCCGAACGTACCTTCGGTTGCCCGGCAAAGCAGCGATGTAAGGGTAACGCTCGCGGATCGCGTGCTGCGCTACGAGATAACCGAGACTTTCGTCAATCGCGGCAGCCGCGTCGGCGAGGCAGACTACATGTTCCCCCTGCCAAAGGGCGCCGCGTTCCAGGATCTCAAGCTGGAAATCAATGGCGAGATGATCGCGGGCGAAACGATGAACGCCGACCGCGCGCGCCAGATTTACGAGGAGATCGTGCGCTCGCAGCGCGACCCTGCACTGCTTGAATGGATGGGATACGGACTTCTGCGGGCAAGAATCTTCCCGATTGCGCCGGGTGAGGAGAAGCGGGTCATCGTCAGGTTTCAGATGGTTGCGCCCCGTGAAGGTGATGCGCTCCGCATCGACTACTTCCGCGGCCTCCGCAGACTGCAAGGCGAGACCCCCGACCAGTCCACCGGCCGCACGTCGTTTTCGCTGACCTTCCCGAGCGACCGCAGCTACGGCACGCCCTACTCACCGACGCATTCGCTGAGCTCTTCGAGCGAGCGCGGGGGGAACACCCGCCGCGTGGAAGTGAGGAACGCCAGCGGTGAGGTGACGCTGCTCCTTCCCGTACGCCGGCCGACGACGGCAGCAATCTCTTTACTCGCGCACGCCCCGAACGCCGACGACGGATTCGCGCTCATCACGCTTGCTCCTCCGGCGATCGTGCCCCGCGCGGTGCCGAGGGATCTTACTTTCGTGATCGACGTGTCGGGCTCGATGAGTGGCGAGAAGATTCGCCAGGCACGCGCCGCGGGCAAGCAGTTCCTGGCCAGCCTGTCGCCGGCGGATCGATTCCGCCTCATCGATTTTTCCACTGATGTGCGCAGCTTTCGCGACGGGTTCTCGGCCGCGACACGCGAAAACGTCCGCGCGGCGGAAAGGTATGTAGAGGATCTGGAGGCGCAGGGCTCGACGAACATCGGCGGCGCGCTGGACGAAGCGCTCTCCGCGGAGACGGAGGCGGGAAGAATTCCCATCATCCTGTTCATGACGGACGGGCTGCCGACTGTCGGCGAGCGTGATCCGGCCGCGATCGCGGAACGTGCCGGAAGGCGCCGCGGACCTCGCCGCATATTCACCTTCGGCGTCGGCGCCGACCTCAACGTCTCGCTGATGGAGCAGCTCGCGCTCGAAGGACGAGGTACGGCGAGCTTCGTGCGCCCAGAGGAGAACGTCGAGCACGCGGTTAGCGTCGTTGCCAGCCGGCTGACCAGTCCGCTGGTGACCGACGTGCGGGTACGCGCCGACGGCGTGCGTCTCAGGAAGATGCATCCCTCGAACGCGGTGGACATATTTGCCGGTGAGGATCTGATCCTTCTTACGCGTTACGACGGAAGCGGTCCGGCGACGCTTCGCTTCGAGGGGCGCACAACCGGTGGTCCCGTGTCGTGGACGAGCCAGGTGACATTTCCCGAGCGCAGCCGCGACAATCAGTTCGTCGCCCGGCTCTGGGCTACACAACGTGTCGGTTATCTGAGCGCGGAGAAGAGAAAGCATGGCGGCTCGGACGAAATGAACGGCGAGATACGCGAGCTGGGAGAGCGGTACGGAATTCCGACCGAGTTCACGTCGTATCTGGTGCTCGAGCCCGGAATGGATCCACGTAGTTTGCCGCCGCGGCTCCGTGGGATGGCCGGAGGTACGAGCGCCGGGTCGACCCGGCTGGAAAGCGTCGTCACTTCCGCGGCCACCGCTCCGGCGAACGTCCAGTCATTCGAGGCAGCGAAGGCGGCAGCTGCACAACGCCGCGCGACCACCCTCTCCGATGCAGATGCTGCCTCGGGTGGAAGCGCCTCGGCGACGATACGACGCGCTGGGGGCCGAACCTTTATTCTTCGCTCCGGCATCTGGACGGACACCGGGTACAAGCCAGCGACGAACAAGATCCGCGTCAAAGCGTTCTCGGAAGCCTACTTCAGCATCGTCGAGCGCATGCCGGAGCTCCGGGAAGCGCTCGCGCTCGGTGAAAAGGTGATCGTCAGTGGCAGGGACGTCGCCATCGAAGTCGCCGAGGACGGAGCGGAGCGCCTGAGCGACCGTGAGCTCGCCTCGTTGCGGGAACGCTGGTAGGCCCGTGCCTGATGTCGAGCGCCTCTTCCGTACCTACAATGCCGCGCTGGTGCGGTACCTCACGCGCCGGCTCGGCGACAGGGACTGGGCGGAAGAGGTGGCTCAGGAGACGTTTGTGCGCGCGCTCAGGCAGACTTCAATCGAGAATGAGCGTGCGTGGCTGTTCGCGGTGGCGACCAATCTCGTGAGAGACGAAGCGCGCAAGGACATTCGCCGCAGAAA
>DATLXE010000264.1:0-1754 GCA_035575795.1 Gemmatimonadaceae bacterium | reverse complement strand
GGCCCGATGAAGGTGATGTTCGACGCCGCGCAGGTCTCGGCGAACTCGGCGTTCTCGGCGAGAAATCCGTAGCCGGGATGGATCGCGTCGGCCCCGGCGATCTCGGCGGCGGCAATGATGCGCGGGATGTTGAGGTACGATTCGCGGCCGGGCGCCGGCCCGATGCAAACATCGTCGTCGGCAAACCTGACGTGGAGCGATTCGCGATCAGCCTCGGAGTAGACGGCGACGGTCTGAATCGCCAGCTCGCGGCACGCACGAATGACACGCAGCGCGATCTCGCCGCGGTTGGCGATCAGGACTTTCTTAAACATTATGTCCGCCCGGTGCGCGACGATTGGCGCACGGGATCAGGTTTTTACGTCCTGGCTGAACGTATCCCACGAAGTATCGCTCGACGCGGCGACACCCTGCACGCGAAGGGCGAACTCGCTCGGACTGGTGGCGTAGAACACGGCGTTCTCGTACGAGACGACATCCTTCTTGTACCAGTTCATGATCGACTGGTCGAAGGTCTGCATGCCGTAGGGAACGGCGCCCTCCTTGATGAGGCCAGGGATATTGAGCGACTTGCTCATGTCGCGGATCTGGTCGCGCACGGCCTCCGTATTCACCAATACCTCGGCGGCAGGCACGCGCCCTTTCTTGTCGGCGCGTGGAATGAGGCGCAGAGAGATAATCGCCTGAAGCGCGCTCGACAGCATGAAGCGCACCTCGGTCTGCTGGTGCGGCGCGTAGAACGACAGGATGCGGTTGATGGTTTGCGTCGCATCCGTCGTGTGCAGCGTCGAGAAGACGAGGTGGCCGGTGTCAGCCGCCTTGAGCGCGACATCGAGCGTTTCGACGTCGCGGATCTCGCCGACGAGGATGATGTCAGGATCCTGCCGCAGCACACGCCTGAGGGCCTGCGCAAAGCTACCCGTGTCGGTACCCACCTCACGCTGATTGATGCTGCTCTTCATGTCGCGGTGCAGAAACTCGATCGGGTCTTCGATGGTGATGATGTTCGCCTGGCGATTCTGGTTGACGAAGTGAAGCATCGACGCGAGCGCGGTCGACTTCCCAGAGCCGGTGATGCCTGTCACGAGCACGAGCCCGCGCGGACTGAGTGCGATCCGCTCGCAGACCGTGGGCAGATTCAGTTCGGCGATCGTCTTCGCCTGGAACGGCACGGTGCGGAACGCGTACGCGATCGTGCCGCGCTGCTGGTACGCATTGACGCGGAAGCGGTCGACCCCGGGAACAGCGAGTGCGAAATCCGATTCCTTGTGCTCCGAGAACTCCTTGATGTTCTTGGGCGACATGATCTGCTCGGCGAGCTTGCGCAGGTCTTCCTGGCGCAGGGCCGGCATGTCGAGCCCCATCATGTGTCCGTCGATGCGGAGCGTCGGCGGGCGTCCAACCTTCAGGTGAAGATCGGAGGCGTTGCGCTGCACCATCTGCGCGAGCACGGGTTTGTGGTCGAATCCCTTGCCGTGCGGCGAGGACTGCTCGACTTCGGGTTCTATTGCGTCAGCCATTTGGGTCAAGCCGGAAAAGGACCTGCCCGTATTCGACGGGATGGCCGTTCGGGGCGAGGATTTCTTTCACAACTCCGTCGAACTCGGACTCTATCTCGTTCATGATCTTCATCGCCTCGATGATGCAGAGGATCTGTCCCTTGCCGATCCTCTCGCCAACGGTCAGGTAAGGCTTGGCGCCTGGCTCCGGCGCGCCATAATACGTGCCGACCATCGGCGACTTCACTTCCAGAA
>DATLXE010000263.1:0-3342 GCA_035575795.1 Gemmatimonadaceae bacterium | reverse complement strand
CCCACACCTTCAGGTCGTACTTCTTCGCAACCTTGATGAGGAATGCGGCGCGCTCTTCGTCTTCGCCGCTGCCGATGAATGCGATGTCGGCGTCGAACCGCTTCGCCTTGGGCGTAACGGGTTTGATGTCGCGGTCGGCGGCGGAGGGAAGAAACCTTGCCCGCAGGCCGAGCGCGCACCATTCGGCATCGAAGCCGGGGACGAAGAAAGTCTCCACCAGCTTGCCGATCTTTAACACGTGTGCGATGTCGGGTCGGAAGGCGCTCTTGTGCAGCTGCGGATGGTAGTACCACATCGCGCTATGCCGGCCCTTGACGACCTTCGCGATCGTCTCCGGCTCCAGTGACTGGCATTCGGAGAGAAAAACGAAGTCGGCCTCGAAGCGTTTTGCCTGGGCCAGCGTCCAGCGTTGCGCGAGCTTGTGCCCGAGCAGCCGGGCGGCCTTGCGGTCGTCGACGAATCGGGTAGAGTGCCCAGCGCGCTTGAGCGCGCGCTCGGTCGCTCTCTCCATCCGCCAAGGCTTGCTGCTGCCGATGATGAGGACTCTCAATGATCTTGAAAACTGTTACCGCTGTCTTCCGACGGTAATTGTATGTTTGTGCGAAGCGACCGCTCCCAGAGCCGCACATACTTGGCCATTACGCTGGCGGCGGCGAGAGAAGCGAGCACCAGTCCGTGGGCGCCGTCGCGCCAGCCCCCGCGGAACAGGTACATGCTGGCGAAGCGCGCGGGCGGCTTGAAGAGGATCGCGAGCGGGCCCGCCTTCCTGCCGCGCTCGTGTGCCTGCTCCGCCCAATGGCGGCTGTAGCGCTCGAACTTCGCGAAATACTGGTCGAGCGACGTGTACGTATAATGCAGGAGCGCACTGTTGAGCTCGCCGGGAATGCCGTTCACGACCACGTGCTCGTGCACGAGGCTCGCGTCGTACCGTAGCTCACGACGGAACAATCGAACTGGCCTGTCTCTCTCCCAGCCGCCGTGCCTGATCTCGCGTCCGAGAAAAAAATTGCGCCGCGGGATCCGGTATGCAGTGAGCGATGAACTTCCCGACACGGTCGTTCCTATCTCGACGGCGAGCTCGGGGGTGCAGCGCTCGTCGGCATCGAGCACCAGCACCCACGGCGTGGCCGCTCGCGTTATTCCATTGTTGCGCGCCGCGCCGATGGTGGTGAATGCCGGACTCATGACCGTTGCTCCGGCGCTCTGTGCCTTCGCGACGCTGTCGTCGGTTGAGTCGTTCTCGACCACAATCACCTGGGCGGCCCACGCAACGCTCTTCACGCAGGCCTCGATGTTCGCGGATTCGTTGTGCGCCGCGATCACCGCCGTAACGGATCCGCGGGAATCAGCGCTCACGCCTTTCGCTTGCTTCTCTTGAGCGCGATGTTGGCCGCGCGGTCGAAGCCGTCGATCATCTCCTTCTCGGGGAACTCGCGCGTGACACGCGTTCTTGCCGCCCGACCCATCGCCGCGCGCTGCTCCTCGCTCGCAAGCAACCCAGCCACGGCCGCCGCGGTGGAAGCCGAATCGTCGGGTGGATAGAGCGTTCCGCTGATTCCGTGTGCGACGTAGCGTTGCGCGATGCCGCCCTCGCTCGCCACCACCGGCACGGCGAGCGCCATCAGGTCGAGCAGGCCGTACGCGGCCGTGTCGCCGTCGGCGACGACCCACCCAAGATGCGCATCCTGCATCAGCCGTACTTCATCGTCGCGCTCGCCAAGAAAGCTGACGAGGTGAAGGATGCGGAGCGCGGCCGCCTGCATGCGCAGATCCTCGTCGTCCGAACCCGCCCCGACGACGATGAGCCTCAGGTCGGGATGACGCGGCGTCAGCATCGACAGCGTGCGAATCGCCGTCGCGGCGCGGCCTCGCGACGTTGGGTCATAGACGCAGACGATGTACTTGAGCTGCTTTTCGGCCGCGTCAGCCGGTCCGTCCTCCTCCCTTCCCCTCCCCTCTCCGTTTGTTGCGTACTGCTTCGCATCCACCCCGAGCTCGGCGACCGCCGATTCAAGTGAGCCTGCCGGGAGAACAGCATTCCGACGATCCGATTCACTTGCGAACAGGAACGCGGTGCGCGCGAGCCGTGACGCGAATCGGCCGCTCAGGCCCATCTCCAGTCTCACGCCCGCCGGTGCGCGACGAACCACGGAGCCGCTGCGTGCCAGGAAGCACGCGATCGCGGCAATCAGGTGCTCCCGGTCGGTCGTGACGAACACCGCGTCCGTGTCCCAGCGCCGGAAAAGCTTGCGCATGCGCCGCGCGGCGAAGTACGCCATTCCGTCGGTCGAGAACGGGATTACCTCGTACGGCTCTTCCGGCGGGGCACCATCCGGACGGTGCGCGCCGCGCCGGGCGGACACGCCGATCTCGACGTTGCTGTCAGGGGGAACGAGCAGCGTAACCTTCGCGCCACGCTCGGCGAGTCCGCGACCCGCCCGCGCAAACGCCCGCGCCGTTCCCGACCACTCACGCGCTGTATGAAGAAACAGAACCCGCAAATTACCCCGCCCCCGTCGTAGGAACCATCGATTGCGCCGACTCTCCGCCACCGAACTGCATCTCGTAAAGACGCGAGTACGCGCCGCGCCTCGCCAGCAGCCCGGCGTGCGTCCCCCGCTCGATTATCTCACCCCGATCGAGAAACACAATCTGGTCGGCGTGGACGATCGTGGACAGTCTGTGCGCTATCACGAACACCGTTCTCCCTTGCAAGAGTCGGTCAACCGCCTCCTGCACCAGCCTCTCCGACTCCGTATCGAGCGCGGAAGTGGCCTCATCGAGAATGAGGATTGGCGGGTCGCTGAGCAAGGCCCGCGCGATCGCCAGCCGCTGCCGCTGACCCCCGGAAAGACGCGTTCCGCGCTCGCCGAGCATGGTGGAATAACCCTCCGGAAGCTCGGTGATGAACTGGTGGGCGTTCCCGGCCCGCGCTGCCGCCTCGACCTGTTCATCCGTGTACCTGTCGGGCGCACCGTAGGCGATGTTGTTGCGCACCGAATCGTTGAAGAGGACGGTCTCCTGGCTCACGATTCCTGTCAATGATCGCAGGGCGGGCAGTCTGATCTCGCGCGTATCCACGCCGTCGATGAGAATTGCGCCCGCAGTTGGCTCGTAGAATCGGGGAATGAGGTCTACCAGCGTGCTCTTGCCCGCGCCGCTCGGTCCGACCAGCGCGATCACCTGTCCCTTGCTCACCTCGAGGTCGATATTGGTCAGCACGCGCGCGTCGTCGTACGAGAAGCTCACGTTCTCGAACCTGAGCTCGCGCTCGAACTTCGCCGTGCCGCGGGTGCCGCGGTCCTTCTGCTCCTCGGACGGGGCATCGAGGATCTCGAACAG
>DATLXE010000262.1:0-2490 GCA_035575795.1 Gemmatimonadaceae bacterium | reverse complement strand
GCCGTCGTCGCGGATCGCCGCCACACTTCGCGCACGGGACGCCCGGCGCGGCCGCCACGCCGCCACGCCACTGCGGATTGGCGGATCCACGCCTGACATTCAAACGAGCCGCGCAGGTATTGCAACGCGGAGCTGGACTCGATCGCTTCTTCACCGCACCGCAGTCGACGCACGCCTCGTAGAGCACGAACTTTTTCCGCAACGCCATAGCGCACGGCCCACAGCGCGGCGCAGGGATCGGCCGCCTCTTCGGTGCGCCACAATCGACGCACGCCGAGTACCGCGTTATCGAGTGCTGAACGCCGATACCACATTATTGCACGCCTCGCAGTCGTCGGCACAGCCGTGAGACTGTCGCCATGTGTCGAAGCGGCTCAGAGGCATAACCCCAAGCTTGACCCCGCGCGCGTCGGTGTCACGCTCCCTCATCGCGATCGAAGCCAACAGGTCGATGTCCTCCGCCGGGATCCCCGCGCTCGAAAGCTCGTCGGCGGTCATCGCGGGGTCGACGAGGCAGATGGCGGCCATGTGCCGGCGTAGCTGCGCGAGACCCTTGACGACCTCGACGTCGATCTGTGGTTTCCCGTCCTCGTCGAGCTTCGTGACGGCCGCAGCCGACCCCTCAGACCACATTTGCGCTGCGACCCCACGCAGCCGGTCCGGGAGCGCGTCCCCCTCGATCAGGATCGCCAGATCAGGGAGCCGCACATCGACTTCCATCCCTGAGTCCAACGTGATCCGGTGGACGGCCTTCTTCGCCCACTCCCTCGCACGGTCGCTAACCGGTGAGGGTGTAGTTGTGGTTCCGATCGGCGCCGCCGTGATCGTGTTCACTCCTGTGCTCACGCTCTGCCTCCAGGCTCTGCGTTTCCAAGGCGGCAAGACGCCGCTCAAGGTCCGTGAGCATCCCGAGCGCGCCCCGTGCCGTCCGTATTAGCGACTTCACCGTTGAACGGGTGCCGGCCACGGACTCACGGAGATCGTCGAGTTCGCCCACGACCCCGCTAATCGGCTACTACTACTAGGTTGAGCCGATGAGCGCCTATCGGTGTGTGGAGGACGGCGTGGAGCTGCAGACGGTCTACCTGCCGGGCGAGTAGCTAGTGGCTATCAGGTTGTCGTTAGCAACCTAATATGAAACAACTTGATTTTTCACAGCGATTTCCAGAACGTCCGCGAGCGCCGTCTGCCGCTGCGACTGGAACTCGTAGCCCATGATGATCGGCGACCCGTCAGTGTTCGCCGGAACCGTCACACCCGTCGGGATCACGTTGTTTAGGTCGAACGCAATCGATAGGGTCGTGGTGCGCTGCGCCAGGATGTTCAGTGACTCCGCCGCAACCACCGTCGCCGGTGCTGTCCCGCCCGTCGACCCGGTGTAGAACAGCCTGCGCTCGGCGTCCGTCTCGAACAGGATCGCGAGGCTGCCGGTCACGGCGAACATCCCAGGTGCGACCTCCGCGGCGCTCGTGCCAGTGTCGCCGGTGATCAGCGAGCGGTTGTTCGTCCAGGTCAGCGAAAACGACTGCACCACCCCGGTCGTCACACCGGCCTTCGTGACTGTCACTTCCGGGTACACCATCGGCGACTGCGTGATCGCCGTCAGCACCGGATCCGTTGACCCCGTCGTGTACGCGAGTCCGAGCCACTCCATCGACATGGATAGCGGCTGCTCTGCGCCGCCGCTGACGGTCACGGAGTTGAGCTGGCAGTCCACGTAACGGTCGACGTAGGCCGTGACGTTCTGCGCCTTGAAAAGCGTCGCATACGGGACGGCGCCGGAGGTGGTGGCGCTGATCGTGTGTGTCTTGTCGGCGGCGGCTCCTACTGTCGCGATCGTGCCGAGGCTCAGGTAGGCGAGGAGGCCGAACTCGTCCGGGCGCACGTAGTGCTCGCTTGAGCCGGTGACGCTGTGGCCGACGATGATCGGGTCGCCCTGCTGCCTCGTTGCGTCGGTTTCCGCCAGAGTGATCCGTGTCTGCGCCGGATCAGGGCCGAACCCGCCGGTGTACCGGAGCTTGTAGGTCGGCGTCAGCTGCGGTGTCCCCTTCGCAGATTGCTTGCCGACCGCGAGGGTGAGCGCGTTACCGGGAGTCGCGGGCATTTACTTCGTCTCCTTCTTCTCGGGCTCAGCGAGCTTCAGCGCGTCGACGGCGGCGAGGTCGGCTGCGACGACCGGGTCGGTTGTTTCGTGGGCCGCGCCTTCCTCGATCCGGATCAGCTTCCCGGAGAGCGTCGCGACCTCCACGACGGGGCTCGCGAGGATCGCTTTCGGCTCAAACGATTTCTTCTCAGTGGGCATGTGTCGTTATATCGGCTACTCGTCACGGTAGTCTCCGAATCTCCCGCGCGAGATGCTCGAGGAGGCTGACGCGGGCGACACGACGGCCTGCCGCGAGGAACCGGAGCGGCTTCACGCCCGTCCCAGGGGTGGCGCTCCGGCGGCGTCTGCCCGGCTGCTTCAGCTTCCGCCGGCGACTGCCTAGCGTC
>DATLXE010000261.1:0-44854 GCA_035575795.1 Gemmatimonadaceae bacterium | reverse complement strand
ACATCGCGCGTGCGACGAGAGCGATGGTGGAGCGTGGCCTCCCCGCCGGGTTGTACCACTGCGTGAATACGGGGATGGGCACGTGGGAAGAGGTCGCGCGGCATGCCGCGAACGTCCTCGGACAGCCGCTGCACGCCGTGCCCATCACGCTCGCCACCGCGAACCTCCGCGCACGGCGTCCGCGGTTCTGCGCGATGTCGAACGCCAAACTCGTCGCCGCCGGCGTGCCGATGCGGACGTGGCAGGAGGCGCTCGAGGAGTTTCTTGCTTAGCGAGTGCTAAGTGCTAAGTGCTAAGTGCACTTGTGAAGCCACCAGCGCGCCGATGGCGAGGCACGCCGTGAGGCCGGGTGAGTCGATCCCGGCGGCGTGGAGGAGAGCGGGCTGGTGGCGGTCCGGGCGGATGAGGAAGTCGGCGAAGCTTTCTTCCGGGGGATGCAGTTTCGCGCGGATGCCGGATCCTCCGTAGCGGAGGTCATCGAGCGTCACCTCCGGTAGCAGCCGGCGCGTGGGTTCCACAAATGCTTCTAGCGGCTCGCGGTCGCTCTCGTAGTCCTCCTTGCCGTCCTGGTAGCGGATCGTCGGGCCCAGCAGCACCGATCCGCCGGTGGTCCTGGTCAGATGAACGCCAAGCCCGTGACCTGATGCGTGGGGGACGGGGTACACGAGGCCGCGCACCCAGTCGCGCCTCGACGGCTTCAACTCCGCATATTCGCCGCGGCACGGGTAGATCGTGAACCGCTCGCCACCCAGCATCCACGACACGTCATCGGCATGAAGCCCTGCGGCATTGATGACGACGCGCGCGGAGATCGTTTCACGGTCGAGCGCGAGCATGAAGCCATCGCCGTGCCGTTCTGCGCCGACGAGCGCACTGCCACGCAGCAGGATGCCGCCGGCGTGTTCGAGCCGCCTCTGAAGCGCCCGCACCAGCGCCTCCGCTTCGACGCGGCCCGACCCTGGCGACCAGAGCGCCGCCACACCGCGCACATGTGGCTCGCGCGCGCGGATGAACGCGTCCTCCACCATCTCGAGCCCCTGCGCGCCATTGGTCGTGCCGAGGTGGTGCAACCCCTCGAGCACGGGAATTTCGGACGCATCGTGCGCCACCACGAGCTTGCCGCAGCGCTCGGCGGGCACGCCCTGGTCTGCGCAGAACGCGTACAGCCGGTCCGCCCCCTCGACGCAGAGCCGCGCCTTCAGCGTACCAGGTGGATAGTAGAGGCCGGCGTGAATGACGCCGCTGTTATGCGTGCTCGTCTCCATCCCGGCGCGAGGGTGGCGCTCGATGACGACGACGCTGAGGCCACGCGCTGCGATCTCCGCGCCGGCGGCCAGGCCGACGACTCCGCCGCCTATGACGGCAACGTCGATGGATTCAGTAGTGGCGGTCATGAGAACCGCCGCAGTTTATCGCGTTACCGGGCGGCGACGATCTGCCATCGGCGGTCCGACACCATCGCGGGAGTGAACGTTGTGACCCACGCCATCTTCAACGAGTCCATGACCCACGCCCCGAGCCGGCCATCCGCATGCTGCCAGATGATGTCGGCCCGCGAGTCGCCGTTGACGTCGGCGACCGATGCCACGTTCCACTCGAGCTCTTCCACCACCGCAGGTACGAGCGGCTGACCGGAGAGCTGCCGTTCGCCGGACATGTGCCAGACGGCGAGCTGCCCGGTCGTTTTATGGCGCCAGAGCAGGTCGTTCCACTTGTCGCCATTGAAATCTCCCGCGCCCACAATTTTCCAGTTGAGGTCGCTCACCCGGTTGGGAGAGAGCAGGCGGCCGTCCCGGCGACTCGTGCCATTCATCAGCCACACGGCCGCATCGCCGTTGCCGTGATGCTGCCAGACAAGGTCAGGCTTACCGTCGTTGTCCATGTCGGCAACCGCCGCAACGCGCCAGTTGGTGTCGGGCACGCGATTGGGCTGCAGATCGAGCCCTCGCAGGAGCGTGACGCCGTTCATGAGCCACACGGACAGCCAGCCGGTCGAGTGCTGCCAGACAAGGTCGCGCTGCCGGTCGCCATTGAAGTCCCCGGCTCCGACGATCTTCCAATCCGTATGGACAGGACTCGATCCCAGGAGGCTCCCGGTGCTCTGCTGGAGGCCCTCCATCTGCCAGCGCGCGATATCTCCGGTTTCCGAATGCCGCCAGATCAGTTCCGTCTTCGCAGCCGACGGCACCGTCAACTGCGTCGCAGTGGTATGCACGATCTCTGTCGAGGGTGGCCCGACCCTGCCGGCGCCGTCATAGGCACGGACGACAAAGTAGTATGTCGTGCCTGTTTTCAGGTCGCGGAGGGGGTACTCGGTGCGGAGACCGACGGTGACTGAGTTTGGATGGACACCCGGGGCGGTCCCGTAATGGATGACATACCCGGCGACCCCTGGGGCGGTCGACGCGTCCCAGGCGAATCGGACTTCAGTAGGCTGCGCGGCGGCGGCTTGAGGCCACACGACGAGCAGCAGGAACAGAAGGCGAAACGCGCGGGAATGAAACATGGCCCGGAGACTCACAGGCAAACGACGGGCCGCTCGTCGAGAAGCGGCCCGTCGGATGGCAGCTGGTGGCCTGGATACGTCAGCGGGGTCCGACGATTCTCCAGTTGAGGTCGGAGACGCTGCCGGGATTGAGCGCGACGCCATTGGTCGACGGGTCGATGAACAGCACACCGTCCATGAGCCAGACGGCGAGATCACCGGTGCGCGTATTGCGCCAGATGAAATCGGGCTTCGTGTCGCCATTCATGTCGGATGTGCCTTCGATCTGCCAGTCCAGGTCCCCGACGTGGAAACCGACCGACGCACCACTCAGCATCCTGCGGTCGTCCATGCGCCAGATGGAGATGACTCCGGAGCCGGCGTGGTGCCAGAGCAGGTCCATCCGCCCGTCTCGATCGAAGTCATCCGCCCCGACGACCCGCCAGTCCGCGTCTGCCAGGGTCGTGACGGTCACGCCGTTGCGCATCTGCGTGCCGTTCATGTACCAGACGGCGACGGTGCCGTCCTTGTGTTGCCAGATGATGTCCTCGTATCCATCGCGGTCCATGTCGCCCGTGGCGACGATCCGCCAACGCGGATCCTGGGCCGCTGATGCGGCGAGCTCAACGGCTCCCGTCTGCACCTCACCAGCCATAAGCCAGATGGAAACATAACCATCATCGTGCTGCCAGAGGAGATCGACGTGCCCGTCCTGATTCGCGTCGAGCGTCCCGACGACCTTCCAACGGGTGTCAGAGACCCTGGCGGGGGAGAGCGCCGCGCCACTCAGCTGATTGATCCCGCTCATGTGCCAGACGGCCAGATCTCCCGTTGACCGGTTCTGCCACAGCAGGTCGTTCCGCCCGTCACCATTGAGGTCGGTGACCTTCCAGGTCCGGCCGGTCTGCGTCACCGTCAGCGAGTTGTTCCCGACGAAGAGGATGCCCGTCCTGGCGTTCTTCGATCGATTGGGAGCCACGCTGTAGCTGAGCGCCTTGGTGCCGGTGCCTGTGATGCTCGAATTCCCGAGGACCAGCCAGTCGGCATTGCTGCCCATCGTCCACGCGCAGGTCGCGCCGGTCGTGAGCGTGAAGCCGCCGGCGCCGCCGAGCGGGCCGAAGCTCTCGCTTCCGGAGGACAGTGCGTACGAGCAGGGTGCCGGCGTTGGTGTAGGCGCCGGCGTTGGTGCGGGGGTTGGCGTCGGTGCAGGGGAACCGACCGAAGTCGTCGTCATCCGCTGTCCGTACAGTGCCTGGAACCGATGAGATGTGAGGGCCATCCATTCCGAACGGGCCGGGTTCGCCGCGACGGTCGGGTAGTAATTGCCCTGGTTTGTCGGAAGTACGAGGATCGACGAAGCGCTGATAGGGTTTCCGGCCGCGTCAATCTCCACGGCGCCGTCGTTGCTGGTGCTGAACAGGTCGTGGGAGACATACACGGTTGTGCCGGCCGCGGGGTTATAGGCCAGATCGACGCTGTCTTTTGAGGCAAAACGGGTGGACACGGTGAGAATACCGCTGGTCGGCGCTCCCGACCCGGCCGCCACGCGCGTGGCGTAGAGGCCATTCCCGGGTTCCTGGTACCACACCACAAGATACTCGCCGGTGATCGAGTTAAACACGGTATCGGTCTGCCAGATGCCACTGGTCCGCCGGTGCTGCGCAAAGCTCGCGGCATCGACGATCCCCGTGCGGGCGTTGAGGAGCACGCTCCGCACAAAGGCGTTGCTGGACCAGCCTGAGTAGGAAACCAGGCACTCGGGCTTCGAGTCATGGCAGGCCACGCCGGCCCAGCGTTCTCCGTCCCCGGTCGTCGCGACGGGAAGGATCCCGCTGGCGGCGGCACCGCTGTTGTTGACGATCACGCCGCTGACGTTCGCGGTCTCTTTGGTGCCCCAAACGACCATGAAGGACTGCGCTGGCTTCGAGTACGCAACATTCACGGGCGCTTCATAAAATGACGAGTCCGCTCCAACCTGGTTGTCAGCGCTGAACGGACCGCCGTGCTTCACGCTCACCATGCGGGCGTGAATACTGGTGCGTTCACCAGCCAGGTCGCTCGCGTGCCACACGACGAGGAACCCTCCGGCTCCCCCGTCGGCATCGGGGCTGTAAGCCACGCTGGGAAAATGGGTGTAGCTCCCGCCAGACTGGATGACGAAGGTCGAGCCGACGAGCGCGCCGTCCTCGGAGACGAACTGTCCGCGCAGTAACCCGTACGTCGCGACCGTCAAGTACACCTTGTTCTTCGGATCGTAGGCGATGCCATTTCCGCGAACCGATGCGACGATCGACGGGAACGGCGACCCGACAGGCAATATCTGGGCACGCGCCTCACCGAAGCCCAGGATCAGCATCGGAGCGAGGGTAAGACACACACGGGCGAAACGGTATTGGCGCATCGTCGTTACTCAAGGTTTCAACACGCCACAACAGCGAGACGTGTGACCGACGCAGTTCCTACTGGTTATCGGCGGTGCAGGGGGGCAACATCAGAGTAAACGGGTTCTTTCGAACAGTCAACAGGCAACGGCAACTGATAGCGGCTGAGCTATTTAGCCGCCTCCTGATGGCCCCTGATGAGCCGGAGAAGAGCGGTAGCTGCAGGCAGGCGAACCGAGGGCTCCGGGTCCCGCAGACGACCACGCAGGTCGGCGATCGTGGCCGTTAGGGTTCCAGCCCAGATAAGTTCCTCTACGACCTTCGCACTCTCGGACCGCACGACGGGATTCTCGTTGCTTAGAGCCTCTTGCAGCACCCGACGCGCGGCCGCCGGATCGATCGGCGCGATGAGCCGCGCGGCCTCCAGGCGCACCAGTCCCTCCTGATTGTCGAGCAGGGAACGGACGGCTTCCACCCACGGCCCCGGTTGTCCGTCCCACGCGGTGGCGGCCATGAGCTGGATGTCCGGGACGTCCATCGCGAGCATGCGGGCCACTTCTGCCTGCCCGGCGGGATCGTTCAGACGCGCCAGCGCCACGGCAGCGGTATGGCGGACGAACGGATAATCAGCTGCGAGGGACTTGCGCAGTGACCCGACTGCCTCGTACGCGCGGAGGCGCCCAAGTGCGGACGCCGCGGCAGAGCTGGTGGACTCATCCTTGTCGTTCAGCAGTGTGATGAGGATGGGAACACTGGCCGATCCCCCCTGCTCGAGGGCGGGAACAAGGCCCCGGCGATTGCCCGGCCCTTCGGCGGCGTGGCGAATCCGCGCAGCGGCCGTCTCGTCACCGAGGGACGTCAACGCGGCATCTACCGTGGCGCCGCCATCGTTGAGAGCGGCAAGCTCGGCCCGGGCTCCCCCGATCCCCGCACGCGCCAGTCGCGTCAGTGCGATCACACGCAGCCCCGGGTCCTTATCCCGAGCGATCAGTCTCAGGACATCCACGGCGACGGGTTCGAGCAGATAGACATCTTCCTCGCGCGGAACGCGCGAATCCTTCAGCCATGCTTCGTACGCGTCGAGACCACGCAGCGGACCCTCGCCTTCTGTTAGAGCCCTTATCCTCACAATCAGCGCGGCGTGGTTCCACGGTTCGCGCTTCAGGACCTCGCCGGCCGTGCGCAAGGCGTCGGCGTAATTCCCCGCGGCCAACGCGTTCCACGCGGAGGCCAGGGATGAGACCTCGGACATCGCCCGCGCCTTGACCGGGTCGCGGGTTGGCACCGCCTGCGCCCAGCTCGGCTGCGCGAAGGTCAGCAGGAAAATAACAGTGCAGATCACGCGTAGGGACATATATGACTCTCAGCGACTGACTGTTTCTTAGGACGCCAGCGGTTGCCCGACAGTTGCCGCAACTGCTATAAATCAATGATCTCATGACGAAACGCGCATTGATTACCGGCATTACCGGCCAGGACGGCTCGTATCTCGCGGAACTGTTGCTCGACAAGGGCTACGAAGTGACCGGCGTCGTCCGCCGCTCGAGCGCCCCCAACCTCTGGCGGATCGAGCATCTGCTCGACCGGCTGACGCTGCGCCCGGCCGACCTGCTCGACCAGCTGTCCCTGATCCGGGTCATTGCCGACACGCGACCCCAGGAGATCTACAACCTCGCGGCGATGTCGTTCGTGCCTGCGTCGTGGGACCAGCCGCTGCTGACCGGCGAGTACAACGCGCAGGGGGTGACGCGCGTCCTCGAGGCCGTCCGTCACGTCGACCCCTCGATCCGCCTCTACCAGGCATCCTCGAGTGAAATGTACGGCAAGGTGCGTGAGGTGCCCCAGACCGAGCAGACGCCCTTCTATCCTCGAAGCCCCTATGGCGTGACCAAGGTCTTCGCGCACTACATCACCGTGAACTACCGCGAAAGTTACGACCTCTTTGCCGTGTCGGGGATCCTCTTCAACCACGAATCGCCGCGCCGCGGCCTCGAGTTCGTGACGCGCAAGGTGACCGACGGCGTCGCGCGGATCAAGCTCGGGCTCACCGACACCCTAAAGCTCGGCAACCTCGACGCCCAGCGCGACTGGGGATTCGCCGGAGACTACGTGCACGCGATGTGGCTGATGCTGCAGCAGGAGGAGGCCGACGACTACGTGATCGCCACCGGCGTGAGCCATTCGGTCGGCGAGCTCGTCGAGGTGGCGTTCGGTCACGCGGGGATCGACTGGAAGAAGCACGTCGGCCTGGACCCGGCCTTCCTCCGCCCGGCCGAGGTCGATCACCTGATCGGCGACGCGAGCAAGGGGCGCGACAAGCTCGGATGGGTTCCGAAAGTGAACTTCGAGGGGCTGATCAGGATGATGGTGGACGCCGACGTCGAGCGGCTGTCGGAATCACCGACGAAGCCTCAAGGGTAGCCTCGCCGGGCTTCGTCGCTCAGCGGGGACCGACGATGCGCCAGTTGGTATCGGACACCCGCGACGGGTTGAGCAGCGTGCCGTCGATCAGGTTCAAGCCTCGCATGTACCACACCGATATCTGTCCATCGGCGATGTTCTGCCAGATGATGTCCGGGTAGCCATCGGAGTTGAAGTCCCCCGCACCACGAATTTTCCAGTTCGTGTCAGATTCCTGGCTGGGGTTGGTGAGCTCGCCGTCCAGCTGGTAGATGCCATTCATTAGCCAGACGGCGACGCGGCCATCGGTCTGATGCTGCCAGAGCAGATCGCGGCGACCATCACGGTCGAAATCGGCGGTTGCGACGATGTGCCAGTTCGTGTCCGTTACCTGTGCCGGATTGAGCAGTGTGCCTTCGCGCACGGTCAACCCGTCCATCAACCACACGGCCAACCTTCCATCCAGCTGGTGCTGCCAGATCAAATCGGCCTTGCCATCTCCGTCGAGGTCGCCGACCGAGCGAATGCGCCAGTCCACCTCAACCTGTGGGATGCTGAACAGCGCGCCGTCGCGCCGCGTGAGGCCGTTCATGAGCCACGCCGACACCCGGCCGTCCGCGATGTTCTGCCAGACGAGATCCGCGTGCCCATCGCCGTCCAGATCTCCCGCGCCGACGACCTTCCAGTTGGTGTCGGAGACCTGCCCCGGCGAAAACGACAATCCCCTGGTCATCGTGGTGCCGTTCATCAACCACGTCGCAATCTCGCCGGTGGTCTGGTGGTGCCAGAGCAGATCCACGCCACCGTCTGCGTTGAAGTCGACGACGCCCGGCGCGGTCGTTGTCGCGGCAGCGGCGGCCTGGGCCACGGTGAAGTTCTGGCCCGCGATCGTGACCGTGCCCGAGCGACCCGACGCCCCGTTGTTTACCGCCACCGACACCGTCACGGTTGCGCGGCCGATGCCGGTCGCGCCCGACCCGATCGTGATGAAGCTCTCGTCGTTGCTGACGGCTGTCCACGCGCAACCCGGCGGGGCCGCCACGGTCGACGAAGCCAAGCCTCCAGCCGCCGCGACCGTCGCGGATGTCGACGAAAGCGAGTAGACGCACGCCCGGGCCAGCGCGATCATCGCTTCAGCCACGCTGATACGCTTCTTGGTAATGCCGTTTTTGGAGTCGGTCACTGACAGACCGGTGGACGATAGCGCGTCGAGCACCTGCGACACGGTCGCCCCGGGGTAGCGTGACTTGAGCAGCGCCCAGGCCCCCGCCACGTGCGGCGCCGCCATGGACGTGCCCTGGAAATTCGAGAAGCCGCCCCCCGGGATCGAGGAGTTGATCGACTGCCCGGGAGCCAGCAGCGACAGAAAGCTCGCGCTGTTGGAGAAAGCGGAGACGCCGTCCGTCGGCGCGGCCCCGTTGCTGCCGTCCATCGTCGAGCCCACACTGACCGCTGACGAGATGCACGCAGGCGACGACAACGCCGCCGTGAACCCACCGTTCCGATCACCGTTCCCCGCAGAGATGACCGTCGCGATGCCCGCCGATCGCAGCGCATCGATGATCGGCTTGCGTCCCGAATTGGTGTTGACCGTGTCGCAGGCGTTCTGCGATGAAAACTGCCCCCCTCCAAGGCTCATATTCGCTGCGGCGATGTTGTAGCTGTTCCGCAGCTCGTAGACAAACTCCAACCCGCGTATCTGGTCCGACTCGTACGAGAGCGCGCACGGCGCCAGCCCTCCGCAGAAGGAGGAGGATTCAAAACGCGAGAAAACCTGGATAGCAATGATATTTGCCCCGCGCGCCACGCCGTGCACATCGCTGCCGTTGCTCCCCGCAGCGATCCCTGCCACGTGCGTCCCGTGCCCGCAGTCGCTCATGCTGCAGGGCGCTCCGGCGCCCGAGCCGACCGCAGAGGGAACGCCCCCCGGGCAAAGAGAGGTGGACTGGCCGGAGGATGTGGTCGAATAACACGCTTCGGCCACGACCCGGCCGCCAAAGAACGAATGTGAGCGCTCGACTCCGGTATCGAGGATCGCCACGGTCTGACCGGCGCCGGTGTACCCTGTCGACCAGACCGTCGGTGCCCCGATGAGGCTCGCGCTCTGCGCGAGGGTCGGCGCCGCCAGCTCGTCTTCCTGGATGGACGCGACCTGCGGATGCCGCTCCAGAAACTCCAGCGCCTTCAGATCGACGTCCAGCGCCATCCCCGGGAGGACCCTGAACCGGGCGACCGCGCGGACGTCCAACCCGGCGGCCCCGTTCAGCACCGTTGTCTGGGCGCCGGCGATTAGCGCGCGCTGCACACCACGCTGCGAGGCATTGAGCTGGCCGTCGGGCGCCGCAGCGACGTTGAGGCTGACGATCACGCGAACACGGCCATTCGCGACCGCGCGAGCGGCGAGTTGCTGCCGCGAGTGTGTCTTCCCCTCCGGACGCTGACCGCTCCCGGGGGATTGCGCCCCGGGCACTGCCGCCAGCATCGCAAGGGCCAGCGCGACCCCGACCAGCGGTCGCACGAAACGTAGGTGTGTCATGTTGGACTAATTAGTGAGCTTCGACCGAACCTACGGCCGTGGCTTGCAAAGCGCTGGGGTATCCAAGTATCGCGGTCACAGAGGGGGAAGTCAACCGCGGAGGACGTCATTGGGCAGCTTCTTCGCGGCTCGGCTGCTTGACACCGTTCCGCAGGTCACACAATAATCCAAGGCATACCCGCCGAAAGGCAGCCTGGTTGACAGCCTTCCGCACGCCACTGAATAATCCCAAAGGTCCGCTGGATTTTACCTTTTCCGAGCGAGCAGGGTCTCACTGTAAGTGACGGGCACGGAGTGTGTTCGGTCGATCTGGAGACTCACCCTCCATCTCGTGGTCGGACAGCCTGGGACTCACTCCGCTTGTCGTCCGCCCGTGCTGGGCGGTTCATACTCTTGTCAGATCGTGCTTTCACCCGTCACTCTCGGACGGGCCGGTTTCGGGTTCGGAGGCCCCATCCGTCATGCGTAATCGATATCTGCTGGCGCTCGACCTGCCGATCCTCGCGATCTGCGTGTTCCTGGCATTCGGTCTCCGTTTTGACCTCATGTTCATCGAGCAGGACACCATAGCCCTGCTTTTCAAGTGGTCTCTCGTCGCCGCGCTGCTGGTGAAACCCCCGATCTTCCTGGCGTTCGGGCTCTACAACCGCTACTGGCGCTACGCCAGTGTCGGTGACCTGCTCGCGATCGCGCTCGCCGTGTCCGCGTCGACGCTGGCACTGGCTGTCGTGTTCGTGATGGGGATGCTGCTCGAAGCCGTGGACAGCTTTCCCCGTTCGGTGCTTCTCGGGGACTGGTTGCTCACGATGGCGGCCGTCGGGGGCATCCGCCTCTCGGTCCGCGTGTTGAGCGAGGCGCGGCGGGCCGGCGTCGCCCGACGATCGACGGATGCGTCGCGCCGAGTGCTGCTCGTAGGTGCCGGCCAGGCCGGAACCATGATGGCGCGCGAGATCGGGCGTAACCCGCAGCTCTGCATGGACGCCGTGGGATTCGTGGACGACGACCCGGTAAAGGTGGGCAAGCAGGTGCTGGGCCTCCCGGTGTTTGGTGGATTGGAGGCGCTGCCCGAGGTGCTCGACAGCCGCCGGATCGATGAAGTGATCATCGCCATGCCGACCGCCGCAGGAACCGCGCTGAGGAAGATCGCCGAACGATGTCGTGAGGCTGGCGTGCCCTCGCGCACCATGCCCGGAGTGTTCGAGCTGCTCAACGGCGTTGTCAGCGTCAGTCGGCTCCGGAAGATAGATATCGCGGACCTGCTGCGGCGGTCTCAGGTGGCGCCTGACTCCCACGCGGATCGTTACCTGCGTGGGAGGACCGTGCTCGTGACGGGCGCGGGCGGTTCGATCGGCTTGGAGCTGTGCCGTCAGGTGGCCGCCGCCGGCCCCCAGGGGCTGATCCTGGTCGGCCACGGGGAGAACAGCATTTTCGACGCCGACGTCCAGCTGCGCCAGCTCTTTCCAGGTCTCCCGATCCGTTCGGTGATTGCCGACATCCGGGACGAGCCGCGGGTGGATGAAATCATCGCTCAGTACACGCCCGCGGTCGTGTTCCACGCGGCGGCGCACAAGCATGTGCCGCTCATGGAAGACAATCCGAGTGAGGCGATCTCGAATAATGTGTTCGGCACCGCGAACGTCGTGAGGGCGTCACTTCGCCACGGCGTCGAGCGCTTCGTCCTGATCTCGACCGACAAGGCGGTCGCGCCCACGAGTGTGATGGGCGTGTCGAAGCGGCTCGCGGAAGGGATCGTGCGCGACGCAGCGACGCGATCGGGGCGCGCATTCGTGTCAGTACGGTTCGGCAACGTGCTGGGGAGCCGCGGCAGCGTGCTGCCGCAGTTCAAGCGGCAGATCGAGGCGGGCGGTCCGATTACCATTACGCATCCCGACATGCGGCGCTTCTTCATGACGATCCCCGAGGCGGTGCATCTGGTCCTGCAAGCGGGGGGATTGGCCACCGGTGGCGAGCTGTTCGTGCTCGACATGGGCGAGCCCGTGCGGATCGCGGACCTGGCCGAGGACCTCATCAAATTGTCCGGTTGCTCGCCCGATGAGATTCCGATCGTGTATACCGGCATCCGTCCGGGCGAGAAGCTGACCGAAACGTTGTGGGAGGACGGCGCCCGAATCGAACCGACCGCGCACTCCGAGGTGCTACGCGTGGAAGAGCACGTGCAACCGATGGATGTCCCTCTGTTGCTGAGCGACCTTCGGCGCGCCGTGCAGCGCGACGACCGGATCGGCCTCGAGGCGGTGCTTGTGAAGTGGGTGGAGACGTTCGCCCCGCCGCCTGATTCCGCCGCGCGCCGCAGCCCGTCGCAGGTCCCGAGCCGCACATGAAGGCCGTCGTCCTCGCCGGAGGCCTTGGCACGCGCCTGGCGGAGGAAACCGAGCTCCGGCCCAAGCCGATGATCGAGATCGGTGGACGTCCGATCCTGTGGCATATCCTGAAACACTACGCACACTTCGGCATCGGCGAGTTCTGCCTCGCTCTCGGCTACAAGAGCGACATCATCAAGCGGTTCTTCCGCGACTATCACGAACTCAACGGCGACATGACTGTGCGGTTGTCCGAGGGGCAGGTGCAACGTCACGTGGGGGCGACCGACGACTGGACGCTGCATCTGATGGACACGGGCCTCGAGACCGCTACGGGCGGCCGGGTGAAGCGCCTGGAGTCGTGGCTGCAGGACGGCACGTTCATGCTCACCTACGGCGACGGTCTGTGCGACATTGATTTGCGCGCGCTGCTTGCGTTTCACCGGTCGCACGGACGCATTGCTACCGTCTCGGCCGTCCGCCCCCCCGCGCGCTTCGGCGGGCTGATCTTCGAAGGCGACCTCGTCGTGGAGTTCACCGAGAAGCCCCAGATCGGCGAAGGATGGATCAACGGCGGATTCATGGTGCTCGAGCCGGCGATCTTCGACTATTTGAGCGGTGATCAGTGCAGCCTGGAGATTGACGCCCTGGAACGTCTGGCCGGAGATCGCCAGCTCGCGGCGTACCGTCACGACGGCTTCTGGCAATGCATGGACACGCTGCGCGACAAGCGGCTGTTGGAGGGTCTGTGGCAGGAGAAGCGCGCCCCCTGGAAGGTCTGGGCATGACACATTTCTGGAGGGACAGGACCACACTGGTGACGGGGGCGACGGGGCTGGTCGGCGGGTGGCTGGTCCGTCGTCTTCTCGAGGCCGGCGCCGACGTCACGTGCCTTGTGCGGGATTGGGTGCCGGAAGGTCAGCTCGTGCGGGACGGCCTGTGGAACTCCGTCCACGTCGTACGCGGTGATGTGACCGATCAGGCGCTCCTCGAGCGCGTGCTGGGCGAATACGAGATCGACACCGTCATGCATCTGGCTGCGCAGACCATCGTCGGCATCGCCAACCGCAACCCGGTCTCCACGTTCGACACCAACGTGGCGGGAACGTGGCGCCTTCTCGAGGCATGCCGGCGGAGTCCTCTCGTGCGGCAGGTGGTCATGGCCTCGTCCGACAAGGCTTACGGTGATCAGCGGGTGCTCCCGTACGACGAGTCGACCCCGCTCCAGGGTGAGCACCCGTACGACGTCAGCAAATCCTGCGCTGACCTCATCGCGCGAACCTACGCGGTCACGTATGGACTGCCGGTCGTCGTCACCCGCTGCGGCAATTTCTACGGCGGCGGGGATCTGAACTGGAACCGGATCGTCCCGGGTACCATCCGATCCGTCCTCCGGTCGGAGCGGCCGGTCATCCGGTCCGACGGCAGCTTCGTTCGCGATTACTTCTACGTCGAGGATGGTGCCGCCGCCTACATGCTGCTCGCCGAGCGCCTCGCGGCCGACCGGTCGATCGCGGGCGAAGCGTTCAACTTCTCGAATGAAATGCCGCTCACGGTCACGGCGCTCGTCGCGCGCATTCTCGCCGTCATGCAGTCGGACGCCGAACCGGATGTGCGCAACGAAGCACGTCATGAAATTCACGATCAGTGGCTGAGCTCCGCCAAGGCGCGCGAGCGCCTCGCGTGGCAGCCGCTGTACACATTCGATGAAGCACTCGCGCGCACGATCGCCTGGTACCGTCAGTACCTCCAGGCCGCCGCGTGAGTGCATTCCCCTGCCGCTCCTGCGGGAGTCTCGACGTCTCGCCAGTGCTCTCGCTCGGCGAGACCCCGCTCGCCAATGCCCTGCTCTCCGAAGCTGACCTCGCGCGACCGGAGGCGCGGTATCCCCTCGATGTCGTGTTCTGTGCGACGTGCACGCTGGTACAGATCACCGAAACCGTCGCGCCCGAGCTCCTATTCCGCGACTACGTCTACTTCTCTTCTTTCTCCGAAACCGCGCTCGAACACGCCCGTGGCCTCGCCGAGAGCGTGATGACGAACCGGTCCCTGGGCCCTTCGAACCGCGTCGTGGAGATCGCCAGCAACGACGGCTACCTCTTGCAGCACTACGCGGCTCGGGACATTCCGGTGATGGGTATCGAGCCCGCGACCAACATCGCCGCTGTCGCGACCGGGCGGGGCATTCGCACGATCAACGAGTTCTTCGACGCCACGCTCGCCAGAACGCTGGCGGCTGCCGGCGAGCAGGCCGATGTCATTCACGCGAATAACGTCCTGGCCCACGTGCCCGACCTGAACGGCTTCGTCGAGGGCATACGCCGGTTGCTTCGGCCGGACGGGGTCGCGCTGATCGAGGCGCCTTGGGTTGGAGAGCTCGTTCGAAACCTGGAATTTGACACGATCTACCACGAGCACCTCTGCTATTTCTCGCTGAGCGCGCTCGTGCCGCTCTTCACGCGGCACGGGCTGGCCGTGACCGACGTCGAGATCGTCGACATTCATGGCGGGTCGTTGCGGCTGTGGGTCGGCCACGCCGAGGTCAGTCAGCCGGGCGCCCGTGTTCGGGCGCTCCTCGAACGGGAGCAGCGCGCAGGGCTTACGACCGCCGCGTCTTTCGCCGACTTCGGTGATCGCGTACGCCGGCTCGGGGTTGAGCTCCATGCGCTGCTCGCCGAGCTGAAGGGCAAGGGCCACCGGATAGCGGCGTACGGCGCGTCGGCGAAAGGCAGTACGCTCCTCAACTGCTTCGGCATCGGACGCGATCTCCTCGACTTCGTCGTCGAC
This sequence comes from Gemmatimonadaceae bacterium, assembly GCA_035575795.1. Lineage (GTDB taxonomy): Bacteria > Gemmatimonadota > Gemmatimonadetes > Gemmatimonadales > Gemmatimonadaceae > UBA4720. The sequence goes on along the minus strand of DATLXE010000261.1, from coordinate 29,944 downwards.
CGGAGCCCGATCAAGCAGCATCGCTTCACCCCTGGGACGCACCTGCCCATTTACCCGCCCGAGCATCTCCTGACGGCCATGCCGGACTACGTGCTGCTCCTCACCTGGAACTTCGCGCATGAGATTCTGCGCCAGCAGGGCGAGTACCGACGGCGCGGTGGCCGCTTCATCATCCCGCTGCCGTCCCCGGCGGTCGTGTGAGACCACTGGTGCGGATCCCCTCCACGAGGCCGCGGTGAGGTTCGAGCCTGTCGGCCTGGAGGGCGCATGGTCGCTCCCTCATGATCCCGTCGAAGACCCCCGCGGCTTTTTCGCGCGTGTCTGGGACCGCGCGGGCTTTCATGACCGGGGGCTGACGGCAGATCTCGCCCAGTGCAGCCTCTCTTACAATCGACAGATCCGCACCATCCGAGGCTTGCACTACCAGGCCGCTCCCGCAGAGGAAGCGAAGCTCGTGCGCTGCATCAGAGGCGCGGTGTACGATGTCCTGCTGGATCTCCGACCGCGATCGCCCACTTATACACGATGGATTGCCCGGGAACTCACCGCCGACAATCGGCTAGCGCTCTACGTTCCCGCCGGGGTGGCACACGGGTACCAGACGCTCTCGGACGACGCCGAGCTGCTGTATCTGATCTCCGCACCCTACGTCGCGGAGCTGGCGCGCGGGGTCCGGTGGAACGATCCGGCCTTCTCGATCGTCTGGCCCCTTCCCGCAGGCGTGATGTCTGAGCGGGACCAACGCTACGCGGATTTTCAACGATGACGCGCGTGCTCGTCACCGGCGCGACCGGATTTCTCGGCCGACAGGTGGTGCCGGCGCTGGTCCGTGCCGGCGTAGAGGTTCACGCGGTGACCTCGGGGGTCTCGCGCGAAGATGAGGATCACGACGCGAGGTGGCATCGGGCCGACCTATTGGATCGCGAGCGCATGGTGTCGGTCGTCAACAGCGTCAAGGGCGACACGCTTCTCCATCTTGCGTGGTTCGCGAAGCCGCCACATTACTGGCACGACCTCGATAACATCCGGTGGACGGCGGCCAGCCTCGAGCTGGCGCGTGCCTTTGTCGCTGCCGGCGGCACACGCATCGTCGCGGCCGGTACGTGCGCGGAGTACGACTGGCGGTCCGGCTACTGCGTCGAGGCCTCAACCCCGATTGCCCCGGCGTCGCTGTATGGCGCGTCGAAAGCGGCGTTCGGCGGCCTGCTCCAGGTGTTCGCGGCCGAAGCGGGCATTGAGGCGGCGTGGGCCCGCCTGTTTTTTCTGTTCGGTCCCAATGACGCTCCTTCTCGTCTGGTCCCCTCGCTCATCACCCGGCTTCACGCCGGTGAGGTCGCGGTGTGCACGTCGGGGAGCCTCCTGCGCGACTATCTGTACGTGACGGATGCTGCCGAGGCCATGGTCGCGCTCTCCGCCACGCACGTGACCGGGGCCGTCAATGTCGCGTCCGGCGTGCCGGTGGCCATCAGCACGATCGCTTCCGCGATCGCCCGGCACATGCGCCGCCCCGATCTGCTCCGGCTCGACGACGGGTCGAGCGACTATCCACTGGTCGCCGCACGCGTGGAGCGGCTGACGCGGGAAGTCGGGTGGCGGCCCCGCTTCGACTTGGAGACCGGGCTCGATGAAACGATCCGGTGGTGGACCTCTCCCGGCGCACGGACCGCCGTCGCATGACGGACTGTCCTGTCTGCGCGTCGCGACTGCCCGCTCCGTTTCTCGTGCGCGCGCCGGTCCCTGTGCATCAGAATCTCGTGATGGACCATGCGGCGAGCGCGCGCGAGCTGCGCCGCGGCACGCTGCAGCTGCACGCCTGCGCACGGTGCGGCTTTGTCTGCAACGCCGCATTCGATCCCCGGTTGCTCACGTACGGCAGCGCCTACGACAACACCCAGTCGTGCTCACCGGCGTTCGAGGACTACCTGGACAAGCTGGCAGACTACGTCGTCAGCGATCGCTCCGTCCGCAACAGCCGCATCGTCGAGATTGGCTGCGGCAAGGGGGGGTTCTTGAAGGCGCTCGTCGATCGCGACGCCGGGAACCAGGGGATCGGCTTCGACCCCAGCTATGTGGGGCCGCAGGTCGACTCGGACGGGCGCGTTCGCTTCGAGCGGCGATTCTTCGACGCCACCTCCGCCGGACTTGGCGCCGACGCGGTCGTATGTCGGCACGTCATCGAGCACATACCGGATCCGGTCGCCCTCCTGCGGGTGGTTCGGGAGACCCTGGGGCAACGCTCCGCGCGGGTGTTCTTCGAGACCCCGTGCGTCGAGTGGATCCTGCGCAACGAAGTCGTCTGGGACCTGTTCTACGAGCATTGCTCGTATTTCACCCCCGATTCGCTGTCGGCGGCGTTCGAGCGCGCCGGCTTCGAGGTTGACGAGGTGCGGCATACGTTCGGCGGCCAGTACCTCTGGGCCGAAGCCCGGCCGGCGGAGGTCGTGAAGGACGCGCGCCTGCGGCCAGGGGACGTCCCTCGGCTGGCCGCGGCGTTTTCACGACAGGAAGCGGTGCTCGTGGACGCGCTCCGCGCGCGACTCACACGGCTGGCCTCTCAGGGGGCCGTGGCGATCTGGGGGGCGGGGGCGAAAGGGGTCACGCTCGCCAACCTGGTCGATCCCGACGGCGCGCTCGTCGCGTGCGTCGTGGATCTGAACCCGACGAAGCAGGGGCGCTACCTTCCTGGCACGGGGCATCCGATCGTCGCGCCCTCGGCGCTCCGCGATTACGGCGTGCGGACCGCGCTGCTGACCAATCCCAACTATTTCGACGAGAACGCGCGTTTGCTGCGAGAGGCATCGCTCGAGGTGCAACTGGTGGATCTGATGCGGATGGAGAGTGATGCGCATATTGATTGATACGGACGCCCGGCTGCTGACGGTCGAGGACGGCGGCGCGCGTGAAGAGATGAGTTTGTACACGCCGGAGGCGTTTGCGGCGCTGTCCCGCCAGTGGGTCCGCGTAGGCTGGGCACAGAAGTACAGCTACGCATTCACCTGGCTCGGCCGGCCCGTGATTCAGTTGCCGGAGGACCTGCTGAGAGTGCAGGAAGTGATCTGGCACGTGAAGCCCGACATCATCGTGGAAACGGGTGTTGCGCACGGCGGCTCCCTGGTGTTCTACGCGAGCCTGTGCGAGTTGATGAACCACGGCGAGGTGATCGGCGTCGACATTGAGATCAAGCCGCACAACCGGTCGGCCATCGAGGAGCATCCGGTTGCCTCGCGCATCACGCTCATCGAAGGTAGCTCCGTTGATCCGATTGTTCTCGAGAAGGTGCGCGCGCGGATCCCTGAGGGAAGCCGGGTCCTGGTACTGCTCGACTCGAATCACGCCAAGGGACACGTGCGAGCCGAACTCGACGCGTACGCGCCGCTCGTATCGCCCGGCTCCTACGTGGTCGCCACCGACGGCATCATGTGGGATCTGCACGACGTGCCCGGGGGATCTGCGGAATGGACCTGGGATCACGCGACCGCGGCGGCTGCGGAGTTCGCGTCGGAGCATCCGGAATTCGTCCTGGAGAATCCTCCCAAGCGGTTCCAGGAGGGATCGATCGAGTCGCCGGTGACGTACTGGCCAGGTGGGTGGTTGCGTCGCACGCAGACGTCGTCAGAGGGGAGTCGCCGTTGAAGATTCTTGTCACAGGAGGCGCGGGCTACCTCGGGTCGGTGCTGGTGCCCGAGATGCTCGCGAAGGGTTGGGACGTCACGGTCCTCGACAACTTCATGTTTCAGCAGGCGACGCTCCTCGACTGTTGTCGCTACGATGGCTTCCGGATCGTTCGTGGAGACTGTCGAGATGCGACGGTGCTCGAGCCGTTGATCGCGGACGCGGACGCGATTTTGCCGCTGGCCGCGCTCGTCGGGGCGCCGATCTGCGATTACGATACGACGGCGGCCCAGACCATCAATCTCGACGCCGTACGGCTGGTGACGCGTCTGGCATCCCCCTCGCAGCGCATCGTCTATCCCACCACCAACAGCGGCTACGGCATTGGAGAGTCGGGCAAGTTCTGCACGGAGGAGACTCCGCTGCGGCCCCTGTCCCTCTACGGCGTGACGAAGGTGGAGGCGGAAGCCGCGATACTGGAGCGAGGCAACAGCCTGACGCTCAGGCTGGCGACCGTCTTCGGGATGTCGCCGCGCATGCGGCTCGACCTGCTCGTCAACGACTTTGTGTACCGCGCGGTCCACGACCGGGCGGTCGTGGTGTTCCAGGGGAACTTCAAGCGCAATTACATCCACGTCCGCGACGTCGCCCGCGTCTTCATACACGCGCTCGAGCATTTCGATTCGATGGCAGGCCGTCCCTACAACGTCGGGCTGGAGGACGCGAACCTGTCCAAGCTCGAGCTGTGCGAACGGATCCAACAGCAGCTTCCGAAGTTCGTCTATCTCGAGGCGCCCATCGGCGAAGACCCCGACAAGCGTGACTACATCGTGTCGAACGCCCGGATCGTCTCGACAGGTTTCGTGGCGGAATGGTCGCTCGATCGCGGCATCTCGGAGCTGATTCGGGGCTTCACCATTCTCAAAGACAAGACGTTCGGGAATTTCTGAGCAGCCGATGTTCATCACCAGGACTCCGCTGCGCATCAGCTTTTTCGGCGGCGGCACCGACTATCCGGATTACTTCCGCCGGTGCGGTGGCCAGACGCTGGGCGTAGCGATCAATCGATACTCGGTCGTCATCGTCAAACGCCTGGCGGATATTTTCGAACACCGCATCCGGGTCGGGTACTCGAAGACAGAGCTGGTTGGGGACCGGGAACAGATTCAGCATCCTGCCGTGCGCGAGTGCCTGCGATTTCTGAAGCTCGAGGGGGGGCTCGAAATCGACTATGTGGGAGACCTGCCGGCGCGGACGGGCCTCGGATCGTCCTCGTCGTTCACCGTCGGCTTGCTGCACGCGCTGTATGCGTTCAAGGGCGAGCTGGTCGCGCGCGACCGGCTCGCGTCCGAGGCCGTCTACGTCGAGCAGGAGTTGATCGGTGAGCGCGTAGGGGTACAGGATCAGCATATCTGCGCCCACGGCGGCCTCGTCCGCGTCTGCTGTCCGGCCGACGGTCCGGTTCGAGCCGAGCCCGTGCCGCTTCTTCCCGACCGGTCGGCGGAGCTCGAAATGCATCTCATGCTGATGTACACCGGAATCCAGCGGCACGCGCACCAGGTGGTCGAGGAGCAGCTCGATCGCACCCGCAACGGTGAACTGGAGGGGGAGTTGGAGGCCATGAAGCGTCTCGTGGACGAGGGTCTCGGCGTCTTGTCGGACGCGACGCGTCCGCTGAGCGAATTCGGAGAGCTGCTCCATGAAGGGTGGGGCCTCAAACGGGGCTTGTCGCGCCGGGTCAGTTCCGAACGAATCGACACCTGGTACGAAACCGCGCGGCGCGCCGGGGCTGTCGGCGGCAAACTCCTCGGTGCTGGCGGAGGCGGTTTCCTCCTCCTCTTCGCGCCCCCCGGCCTGCAGGACACCGTGTGCCGCGCGGTGCCGGATCTGAGGCGCGTGCCCTTCGGCTTCGATCGGAGCGGCAGTTCGCTTGTTTTCTACAATCCGTCCTAGCGCCGTTTTATACTTCACGATTGACCATGTTCGACTCCAGCTTCTGGCAAGGTAGGCGCGTGCTCGTCACGGGCGCGAGCGGATTCGTCGGCAGGAATCTCGTGCCGATGCTCGCCGGCAGCGGGTGCGAGCTGTTCACGCCGGACCGCTCCAGCTACGATCTGCTGGAGCAGGACCGCGTGCGGGAGCTGATCGGCGACCTTCGGCCGGAGATCGTGCTCCATCTCGCCGCGTTGAGCGGCGGGATCCTGGCCAACAAGACGCATCCGGCGGATTACTGCTATCAGAACCTGGCGATCAACACGTCCGTGCTCCACGAGGCGTGGCGCGGGGGCGTCAACAAGTTCGTGACGCTGATCGGTGGCTGCAGCTACCCGTCGAACGCGCCCAGCCCCATCCGTGAAGAGGAGATGTGGAACGGCTATCCGCAGGCGGAGAGCGCGCCATATTCACTCGCGAAGCGCATGAGCATCGTCATGGCCGAGGCGTACCGGCGGCAGCACGGGTTCGACGCCGTCGTGCTGGTGCCGGGGAACCTGTACGGACCGCACGACAACTTCGACCTCTCAAACTCCCACGTCATCCCGGCGACCATCCGTAAATTTCATGAGGCGGCGCTGCGCGGCGACTCGGAAATCGTGGCGTGGGGCACCGGTGCGCCCGTACGGGACTTTATTTTCGTGCGGGATGCGTGCGAGGCCATTCTCCTCGCCACTGAAAAATACTCGGGCCCGGAGATCATCAACCTGTCGTCTGGAGTGCCGACCCGCATCCGTGAGCTGGTGGAAACCGTCGCCGACCTCACCGGCTTCCTTGGTGACGTTCGATGGGATGCCTCGAAGCCGGACGGGCAGATGTTCAAAGCCTTCGACGTGATGCGGATGCATGCATTGCTCGGCCAGCGGCCACAGACGCCCCTCCGGCAGGGGCTCTCCGAGACGATCACGTGGTTCAAGGCCCACTACTCGACGGCCAGGCTCGCCGTTCCGGTCTGACAGCTGCCTTTGTGAATCTTCCTTCCGTCGTTCCGCTCGTCAGCATCGGGCTACCCGTCTACAACGGCGAACGGTTCATCGCGAGAGCGCTCGACGCGCTGCTCGCGCAGACGATCGGAGCATTCGAGCTCCTCATCTCGGACAACGCATCCACAGATGGCACCCGCCTGATCTGTGAGTCGTACGCGCGTCGGGATCCGCGAATCCGGTACGTGCGGTCCAAGGCCAATGCCGGCGTCGAGGCGAATTTCAAGAACGTGCTCGACCGCGCCACGGGGGAGTTCTTCATGTGGGCGGCCTGCGACGACTGGTGGGCTGCCGACTTCACGTCGCGGCTGGTGGACGCGTTGCGACGGCAGCCTGATGCCGTCGTGGCCATGAGCGCCGTCGAGCGCGTCAACGAGATGGGCCATCGTCTCGATGTCGTGCGGCACCCGGGAGGCAGGGATCCGTCCCGGCTCACGCGGCGCCAGCTCGCGTTCGAGCTTGCCGGAGGCCGCCCGTATCACCTTTTCGTCTACGGCGTGTACCGCACCGCCTTCGTCAAACGCGTGTTCACCGGATTCGCGCCCGTTGTCGCCGCGGACCGGCTCTTCATGGTGCGCGTCGCGCTCTGCGGCGGCTTCGCCTACGTCGATGACGTGCTCCATCGGCGGCTGGTGCGGCAGGCGCCGCTTGCCGAACGGTACGCCGACGAAGGCATCGGCCACCTCTGGCAGGGGGCGTGGTCCCGCTGGCGCCTGACCATGCGTGCAGGACCGTACTTGTGGCGCACGCCCGGTCTTGCCGCGGGCGCACGGCTATGGGTTGCCGCCATCGTGCTTCGCTTCGCGCAGGCCAGCCTGGGCCACACGTTCGTGCAGGCGGGGTGGATGCGGCGCCGCACGCTTCCCTCGACGCGGGTATGTTGATCCGCAACACTGCGGCGAACCTCTCGGGCCAGCTTCTGTATCCGCTGCTCGCGCTGGTGTTGGTGCCGGTGTACGTGCGGCACCTCGGCGTCGAAGGGTACGGGCTCATCGGGCTCCTGGCGCTGAGCGTGTCGCTGCTCGGCGTCTTCAGCCGAGGGCTCGGCACGGCGATTCAGCGCGAGTTCGGGCGGAGGAACGGCACGCCGGCCGCCGCGTCCCTTCGCCGGTTCCTGCGAAGCGTCGAGGTGCTGTATTGGGCGCTCGGTGCCGCCCTGGCCGTGGCGCTGGGGCTGGTAGCGCAGACGGTGGGCCCGCGGTGGATCCGGACAGAGGCGTTCTCATCCGAGACCGTCAGGATCTGCCTCCTCTGGCTTGCGGTGCGCGTGTCGCTCGCGTTTCCACACAGCGTCTACCAGTCCGCGTTCCTAGGCTTGCAGCGGCAGGTGCTCGGCAATGTGCTGAACGCCGCCATTGCGCTGACGTCGGCGGCCGGTGGCCTCGTTGCCGTCCTGGTGTTCGATTCGGTCATCGCCTTTTACATCAGCGAATGCGTGAACGCTGCGGTCCATCTGATCATTCTGCGAACCGTCGCCTTTCGGATCCTTCCGGACGGGCCCGCGCAGTTCGACCGCGGGGAAGTCCGCGCGCTTCTGCGCATCTCGCTCGCATTGATCTGGACCAACGGTATCGGACTGCTGATCACCAATCTCGATCGGCTGGCCGTCACCGCGGTGCTTCCTCTCGCGTCGCTCGGCGCCTACACGGTCGCGGTGATGGGCGGCCGGCTCGTGACGCTCCTCTACAATCCGTACCTGCAGGCGGTGTACCCCCAGACATGCCACGTGGCGCTCCACGGCACGATCCAGGACCAGACGCGTGATCTGCTCCGCAGCGCCGCTGTTCTCGCCGTGCTTGCGGCCGCCTGCGGTTTCCCGCTGTCGGTGTTCTCGGCGGAAATCCTGACGCTCTGGGTCCGGGATGCCGGCATGGTCCGGACGGGAGCACCCGCCATGGCCATCTACGTGATCGGAAGCCTCTCTGTCGCATTCGCCGCGGTGTTCTACCAATGGCAGACCGCGACGGGCCGCACAGGGTTCGCGGTCCGTTTCAATACCATTGCGCTGTTCTGGTTCCCCCCGCTGCTCTGGACCCTGGTTTCACTCGCGGGACTTCAGGGCGCCGCCCTGACGTGGGCTGTCTACGGCCTGGCGGCGTGGATCGGGAACGTGCTCGCGACCTTCAGACCGGGTGCCCTGCCGGTGCAGACCCGCGGCCCCTACCTCCGGCTGATGTTCACCGCGCTCATGCCGGCCGTGCTACTGACCGCAGCGGCGCGGGCGGTCGCCGACGCCTGGTTCGCTGACGCGCTCTGGGGCCGCATCGCCTGCGCCCTGACGGCAGGGCTCCTCAGCGGCCTCTGGGCGCTCTGGTTCATCGTCCCGCGCGGCGGAATCGATGAGACTTGGCGCGGGCGCCTCGATTCACCGCGGGCGTATCCGGACTTTTTCCGGGGACGCTCCTGACTTGTCCTCTTCCAGACTTATGAACAGAGAACTCACCATAGACGGGCAGCGTATCGCGGACGACACGGACTGCTACGTGATCGCCGAGATCGGACACAATCACCAGGGCGACCTCGACAAGGCCAGGCAGCTCTTTCTCCGCGCGAAGGAATGCGGCGTCCACGCCGTCAAGCTCCAGAAGCGCGACAATCGCAGCTTGTATACGGCGGCCATGTACGCCCGGCCGTACGAAAACGAGAACAGCTTTGGACGGACCTACGGAGAACACCGGGAGTTCCTCGAGTTCGAGCGCGACGAGTACGTCGAGCTCCGGCGCTACGCTAAAGAGCTCGGCCTGACGTTCTTTGCGACCGCCTTCGATGCGCCCAGCGCCGACTTCCTTCAGGACCTCGACATGCCGGCCTTCAAGCTCGCGTCCGGCGATCTGCGGAACGTGCCGCTTCTGCGGCACGTGGCGGCGTTCCAGAAGCCCGTCATCATCAGTACCGGAGGCGCGTCCCTGGACGATGTGCAGCGCGCGCACGACGTGTTCTGCGCAATCAACCCGCAGCTCTGCATCCTTCAGTGCACCGCCTCGTACCCGACCGAGCCTGAGGAGATGAACCTTCGCGTCATCGAGACGTTCAGGGCCCGCTTCCCCTCGGCGGTCATCGGTCTCTCCGATCACCACAACGGCATCGCCATGTCGGTCGTCGCCTACATGGTCGGTGCACGGGTGATCGAAAAGCACTTCACGCTCAACCACACATGGAAGGGGACCGACCACGCGCTCTCACTCGAGCCGACCGGCATGCAGAAGATGATCAGAGACCTCCAGCGCGTGCGAGTGGCACTCGGCGACGACGTCAAGCGCGTCCTGCCGAGCGAAGCCGGCGCCATCGGCAAGATGGGAAAAAAGCTCGTCGCCTCCCGGCGCCTGCCCGGCGGGCACCGTCTGACGGCTGCGGATGTCTCCATCAAGTCGCCGGGCGACGGCCTGGCGCCAACCGAGCTGGACCAGGTGCTCGGGCGACGCACGCGCGGCCCGCTCGAACCCGACGACAACATCACGCTGGAACTGCTCGACCAGCCGGTGCAGGGCGAGTAATGTCACAGGCCGACATCCTGCCCCTCAGCGCGGCGATCCCGGCCGATCTCCGCGGCATCCGCTTCGTGGCGTTCGACTTCGACGGTGTGTTCACCGACGACGCCGTCTATGTGTCTCAGGACGGGTCGGAGCTCGTGAGGTGCTGGCGGGGCGACGGACTCGGGCTCCGCAAGCTGGACGTGCTCGGCATCGGTTCGGCCATCCTGTCGACGGAAGCCAACCCCGTCGTCGGGATGCGCGCACGCAAGATGCGCATCACCTGCTTTCAGGGGCTCGAGAACAAATACGAACGGCTCGCCGCGCTCGCGCGCGAAGCCGGCATCGATTTACGACAGTGTGCCTTTGTGGGGAACGACATCAACGACACCGCGTGCTTTTCGGCGGTCGGACTGCCGATAGGCGTACGTAACGCGCACGAGGACGTGCTTAGCTGCATCCGGTACCGCACCGATACGGCCGGCGGGTACGGCGCCGTCCGCGAAGTCTGCGATGCCTTTGCGCGTGCGCACGCGCAGCCGGGGCCCCACTGATGCTCCTTCGACTCAAACGTCTATATGCCTCCCGCGCCCGCAGGTCGTCCGACGATGTCCTTCTCGAGATGTGTGGCGAGATCGAGGCGCCGGCCGGGGCGACGCTGCTGGATCTTGGCTGCGGCACCGGCGTGACCACGCGGAAACTCGCGGACGCGTGCGGGGTGCAAAAGTGTTTCGGGCTGGATGGTTACCTGCCCGCCGCGCGTGAGGCGACCGAGAACGGGGTTCGTGTGGGGATCGCGGATTTCGAAGAGGTCTTTCCGTTCGCGACCGGCGTGTTCGACATTGTGATTCTGAACCAAGTCATCGAGCACATCCGGAATCTGGACGTGTTCGTCGCGGAGCTGGCCCGGATTCTCAAGCCGCGCGGTCAGTTGTTGCTGGCCACGCCCAACCTCGCGAGCTGGACGAACATCGCCGCCCTCATCTGTCAACAGCAGGCGTTCTCGCAGAGCATCTCGTCTCGCTTCTATCTGGGCAACCGCTTCTCGCGAGCGTATCGGCAGCCCGTCCCGTACAGCTTTCCCCAACACTGTCACATTCTCACGAGCCGCGGGATCGAAGACCTGCTGGCTGTCAACGGCCTCCGGCTGCGGCGGCTCCGGGGGGCCGGATATTTTCCGCTGCCGGACCTGCCGATGGCGCGGATCGATCCCGGCCACGCGCAGTATCTGATCGCCCATGCCGAGAGAGAGCCGTGAGCGACGGGCTGTTCTCGCTGGCGGGACGGACGGCGGTCGTGACCGGAGGGCTCGGGCAGCTCGGTCGCCAGTTCACCGAGGCCCTCGTAGCCGCCGGCGCGCGCGTCGCGGTACTGGACGCGAGGCCGTCGGAGACAGCGTCGGACGATCGGGTGCTGTTCGTTCAGGCCGATGTGACACGCAGGGAGTCGCTTGAAGCCGCCGCCGACCGGATCGAGTCCGTGTGGGATACCCCGCACGTCCTCATCAACAACGCCGCGCTCGATTCTCCCCCCGGCGCCCCGGCCTCCGCCAACGGAGCATTCGAGAACTATCCCGCGGCGCTCTGGCGCGAGATCCTGGACGTGAACGTCACAGGTGTCTTCCTGTGTTCCCAAGTGATCGGCGGCCGCATGGCACGGGCCGGCCGCGGCTCGATCGTGAACGTCGCGTCGATTTACGGCATGGTCTCCCCGGACCAGCGCATCTACGAGTACCGCCGCCAGGGAAGCGAGGAGTTCTTCAAGCCCGCGGCATACGCGACATCGAAGTCCGCGCTGCTGAACCTGACGCGGTATCTGGCGACCTATTGGGCCTCCCGTGGCGTCCGCGTCAACACCGTCACATTCGCCGGTGTCTTCAACAACCAGGACGAACGATTCCTGGCCGAATACTCGCGGCGCGTGCCGCTGGCGCGCATGGCGAGACCCGATGAGTACAACGGCGCCATTGTGTTTCTGGCCTCCGAGGCTTCGTCGTACATGACCGGCGCGAACCTGGTCCTCGATGGCGGGTACACCGCGTGGTGAGGGATGGCCTCGTGACTGAGATCTACAATCACCTCGGCGGGCGGGAGCAGGGGGCGCGTGACGGACGTACGTTCGAGAAGGTCAGCCCGGTGACGGGACGCACGATGGCACGGGTCGCGCGGTCCGACGCGGAAGACGTCCGTGACGCCGTCACGGCGGCCGCCGCGGCCCGTCGCGGGTGGGCGGCAACCCCGGCAGTGCAGCGCGGGCTCATCCTCCACCAAGTGGTGCGGGCGATACAGGACAACCACGCCGATCTCGCACGCACGGTCGCGGCCGAAACCGGAAAATCGGTAAAGGATGCCGGCGGCGAAGTGTCGGCCGCCGCGGCGCTCGGCCTCTTCTTCGCGGGCGAGGGGCAGCGGCTCTACGGTCGCACCACCACGAGCGCCGTCGCCGGCAGGCGGTCCATGACGATCCGTCAGCCCGTTGGAATCGCCGGCTTGATCGTCCCTGCCAACACGCCGATCGCCAACGTCGCCTGGAAGGTGTTTCCCGCACTCGTGTGCGGCAACACCGCCGTACTGAAGTCCGCCGAAGACACGCCGGCCACGGCTGACGCCTTCGCTCGCCTCGCCACCGCGGCCGGGCTACCCGCCGGCGTGCTCAACGTCGTCCATGGACTGGGCCGCGAAGCCGGAGCCGCCCTCGTTGCAGATGCGGCCGTCGGGGTCGTCAGCTTCACGGGCTCGACCGCCGTCGGCCGGGAGATCCAGCGCGTGGCCGGCGAGCGGCTCGCGCGGGTCTCCCTGGAGCTTGGCGGCAAGAATCCATTCGTCGTGTGCGACGACGCCGACCTGGATGAGGCCGTGCGATGGGCGGTGCTCTCGGCCTTCAGCAACGCCGGCCAGCGTTGTGCGTCCGGCAGCCGCATTATTGTGTTCGAATCGATTGCGCTCGAGTTCAGGGATCGCCTGGTCGCCGCGACCCAGAAACTGCGGGTAGGGTCTGGAGACGATGATGACTTCGGGCCCGTGATCAATGCGCGCCAGCTGCGGGCGATCCTGGCGGCAGTCGAGGCCGCGCGCGACAGCGGGGCCACGGTGCTGACCGGCGGACGCCGTGTCGCGACCCCGCCGCTCGCGGACGGCTTCTACATCGAGCCGACGATTCTCGAAGGGCTGAGCCCGGACCACGCGGTGTCGCGGGCGGAGGTCTTCGGCCCTGTGGCGAGCCTGCACCCGGTGCGCGACTTCGCCCAGGCAGTCGCGCTGGCGAACGATTCCCCGTACGGCCTCACCGCGTGCATCCATACGCGCAGCGTCGACCGCGCCCTGACGTTCGTCGAGGAGGTCGAGGCGGGCGTGGCGGTCGTCAACGCCGGCACCTTCGGCAGCGAGCCACACATGCCCTTCGGCGGCGTCAAGCAATCGGGCAACGGCACGCGCGAGCCGGGAACCGAAGCGCTGGATGTCTACTCTTCGCTCAAGGACGTCTATCTCAACGCGAGCACGGCCCGACTATGAGCGCGTCGCGGACGAATCCGCCGGTCGTCGCATTGATCCCGGCGCGATCCGGATCGAAGCGCGTGCGCGACAAGAATGTGGCGGAGCTGGGCGGCCATCCGCTCCTGGCGTATACGATTGCCGCGGCGCGCGCGAGCGGCGTCTTCGCACGCATCGTTGTCTCGACCGATTCGCCGCACTACGCCGAGGTCGCGAGACACTACGGCGCCGACGTACCGGTGTTGCGTCCGGCGCAGCTGGCGGGGGACACCTCACCCGACATCGAATGGGTGGAACACGTGCTCGGCACGCTCGCTGCCGATGGCCAACGGTACGAGGCGTTCAGTATCCTGCGCCCGACGAGCCCCTTCCGGCAAGCCGCCACGATCACGCGCGCGTGGGAGACCTTCCTCGCGGAGCCGGGTGCTGACTCGCTGCGCGCCGTGGAACTGTGCCGGCAGCACCCGGGCAAGATGTGGGTGTGGCGCGGCAATCGCCTGCTGCCGCTCCTTCCGCTGAGTCCGGAAGGGCAGCCGTGGCACAGCAGTCAATACCACGGGCTCCCGGCCGTCTATGTCCAGAATGCGAGTCTTGAGATCGCGTGGACCCGTACCGTTTCCGAAACGCATACCATCGCCGGCGTGAACATCGTGCCGTTTGCCACAGAGGGCTACGAGGGGTTCGACATCAATCACTGGCATGATTGGCACCTTGCCGAGCTGCTCGTGAGCAGGGGTGAGCTCCAGTTGCCACCGATCACCACCGCGCCTTTTCAGGCCGCTTATCCCGCCGACGATCAGGACACTGCTTCATGACGCCCGATATACGCTTCATCGCCGCCGAGGATTTTGCCAGACTGCGCGACGCGCCGCTCCCCCGCGGAGCGCGGATGCAGTTGCTCGCGGACATGTGCCGCATCAACGCGCTCTCTGCGGTGAAACTCGCCGGTTCGGGTCATCTCGGCTCGAGCTTCAGCGCCATGGACATCGTCGTGTGGCTGTACTACAGCGAGATGAATACCCGCGAGGTCGGATGGGACGACCCGAACCGGGACGTGTACTTTTCGTCGAAGGGACACGACGTGCCGGGCCTTTACGCGGTGCTGCATGCGCTGGGCGTAATCCCGGACGCGCAGATCCTCAGACTGCGTCGCCTGGGCGGCCTCGACGGACATCCGGACGTGGGCGTCCCCGGCATCGAGGCGAACTCCGGTTCGCTCGGCATGGGGATTTCCAAGGGCAGGGGGATAGCCTGGGCGAAACGTTTCCGCGGTGCCGGCGGCCGCGTGTTCGTCATGACCGGCGACGGGGAGCTGCAGGAAGGGCAGAATTTTGAGGCGCTCCAATCGACGGTGCAGCAGCGGATCACAAATCTTACCGTCCTCGTCGATCACAATAAGGTGCAGTCGGACCGGGTGGTCGACGAGATCGTGAGCCTGGGCAGTCTCGAAGCGAAGTTCGCGGCGTCGGGATGGTACGTGACACGCTGCGACGGTCACGACCCCGTTGCGCTCGAACGGCTCTGGGACGAGCTGCGCGGTGTGACCGACCGGCCGAAGGTCGTCATCGCCGATACCATCAAGGGCCGCGGGGTGTCGTTCATGGAACATCCGCGCGCACTATCGGAGGGCGATGGGTACTACCGGTGGCACGCCGGCGCCCCGCCCGATGACGCGTTTGCGGCGGCGCACATGGAGCTGGTGGATCGCGTGCAGGGCATGTTCGGAGAGGCCGGGCTGGCGCCGCTCGTGCTCACTCCGGTCAGAAAGGACTCCACCGGTGAGCCTTTCTTCGCGCGCAATGCGCTCGGGGAACCGGTCAGCAGGGGCGCGGATACGCCCGCCTCCACAACGACGCGCGAGTACGTTGTCGACGCCTACGGCCAGGCGCTCGTCGCCGTAGGACGGCGCCGAGGGGACCTCGTCGTGCTCGACGCCGACCTCGCCGCGGACTGCCGGACGCGGCAGTTCGAGATCGCCATCCCGGAGCGCTTCGTGCAGAACGGCATCGCCGAGCAGGACATGGTCTCGATGGCCGGAGGACTGGCGCGTCATGGGCTCCTGCCGGTCGTGAATTCGTTTGCCAGCTTTCTTGCCTCGCGGGCCAACGAGCAGATCTACAACAATGCCTCGGAGCGTTCCCGGATCGTGTACGTCTGCCACTATGCCGGCCTGATTCCCGCCGGCCCTGGCAAGTCGCACCAGAGCCTGCGTGATATCGCCCTGTTCGCGAACCTTCCAGGCTTCACGCTCATCCAGCCGGCCAACGCGGACGAAACAGCACAGGCGCTCGACTACTGCGTCGATGACGCGGCGGGCAGCTCCGTGCTGCGACTCGTGATTGGCCCGTCGCCTCGACTGATCCCCTCACCCGAGGGGTATCGGCTGTCAAAAGGGCGCGGCTGGGCCGTGCGGGAGGGAGGAGACGCCGTGCTCTTCGCGTACGGCCCGGTGATGCTGCACGAAGCACTGCTTGCCGCAGAACAACTGGCCGAAGAAGGAGTGTCCCTCAAGGTGGTGAACCTGCCCTGGCTCAACGTGGTCGACGTCGACTGGCTGGCGGAGACCGTTCGCTCGTCGTCCGCCGTCTTCGTCCTCGAGGACCACGGCATCACTGGAGGACTGGGCTCACAGCTGCTGCCGATATTGGTGAAGCATCGTCTCCTCGACGGGCGGCAGTTCGACATCTTCGGTGTCGAGGGGCTGCCGGCGTGCGGGACGCCGGCTGAGGCGCTGGCGTTCCACGCCCTGGACGGTGCGTCCTTGGCGCAGCGGGTTGTCAGAGCCCTCGACGCGCGAACGGTGTGTTGAAGCGCGCGCTCCACGCGGCGGTCTGGGCCCGGCGCCATCTGACGGGACAGCTGCTCGTCCCGGAGCTGCCGTCGTTGCTTCCGTATCTCTCCGAAGATGACGTGTTCCTGGATGTCGGCGCTCACGCCGGCGGATGGGCCGTGCCTGTGTCGCGTGTCGTTCGAAGAGGGCACGTCTACGCCTTCGAAGCGTTCCCCCACTACGGCCGCGTTCTTCGGCTGATGCTCACGCTGCTCGGGCGCCGCAACGTCACCGTTGTCATCGCGGCGGTGTCCGACCGGATAGGCAGCGTGCCCATCGTGTGGAAGGACGGGGAAGGGCGGAAGCTGACGGGGATGACGCACATTGCCCGGCCCGGTGACGCGGGGACGTCGGTCTCGGTTGATGCCCTCACGCTGGACACGTTTTGCGCCGCCCGGCCAGAGCGCCGGCTCCGCCTGCTGAAGTGCGACGTCGAGGGAGCCGAGTTGATGGTGCTGCGAGGCGCGACGTCGATCATCGCGCGCTGGCGTCCGCTGGTGTTCTGCGAGCTGTATGAGGAGTACTGCGCCAAATACGGTCACAGCGCGCGTGACGTCTTTGAATTCTTCGCGGTGCGCGGGTACCGGCCGTATCGGTTCGTAGGGTCCTCCTTCGAGCGCTTCGACCCGGATCAATACTCAGGCCGCGGGGACGTGCTGTTCGTGGCTGCCGAGGCGGATCCGGTAAGCGCATGCGCCTGAGGCTTCTGCGCGCCACCCAGCGCGTCGTGCGGGCGATCAAGCCCGACTTCGACCAACCGGATTGGCGACCGCTCCTTCGCGCATCGGGTGATGCGTGGCGGCAGGCCATCGCGAACGCGGTCGGGGGCCCGCGCGTGCTCATCGCCACCGCGGTCGGGGGGCACCCGCCATCCACGACCGTCGAAAGTCTGCTTGCGGTGGCGCTGACGCTGCGCGGCGCGCATGTGCAGATGCTGCTCTGCGACGAGCGCCTGCCCGCCTGCCTGCGGTCCCACGTTACCGCTGTGTCGAGCGACGTGCAGTTCGCCATCGACGGGCCGCAGGGCAGCACGTGTATCGGCTGCTACGGCTCCGGCGCCGCCCTGTACGGCTCCCTCGGGCTGCCGGTCCGCACGTTCAGTTCGCTGGTGTCGGAGGAGGAATCGCTGCGGGCGAGGGCCATCGCGGCCGAGACGCCGGCAGGGGCGATTCCCGAGTTTCTCCTCGACGGGCTCGCCGTCGGCGAACACGCGCTCGCGGGGGCACTACGGTTCTACGCCCGGGGCACGCTGGACGGAGGCGCAAGCGAGGCGGTGTTGCGCCGCTACTTCGAGGCGGGTCTGCTGACGGCCTTCGCGACCAGCCGGCTCCTGCAGGAACAGCATTTTGAGGTCGCCTGCTTCAATCACGGGATCTACGTACCCCACGGCGTCATCGGCGAGGTCGCCAGGCGCGCGGATGTGAGGGTCGTCAACTGGAATCCAGGATACCGGAAGCAGACCTTCATCTTCAGTCATCGGGATACGTACCACCACACGCTGATGGACGAGCCCGTGGGCGAGTGGGCCGACCTGCCGTGGGGCCCGTCGCGCGATCGCGAGTTGATGGCGTATCTGCGCAGCCGGTGGCAAGGATCGCAGGACTGGATTACGTTCAACAGGAATCCGCAGGAAAGCAAGGCCGCGATCGCGCAGACGCTGAAAATCGACTTTGCGAAACCGACCGTCGGGCTCCTCACGAACGTGATCTGGGACGCCCAGCTTCACTACAGAGCCAACGCGTTTCCCAACATGACCGATTGGCTGGTCAGGACTATCGCGTACTTCGCGCGGCGCCCGGACCTCCAGCTCCTGATTCGGATCCACCCGGCCGAAATCACCGGCGGGGTGCCGTCGCGGCAGCCCGTGACGGACGAGATCGCGGCGCACTTTCCCGTGCTTCCGCCGAACGTCTTCGTGATCCCGCCTGAGAGCCCGATCAGCACCTACGTGGTCATGATGCAGTGCAACGCCGTGGTGATCTATGGAACGAAGACCGGTGTGGAACTGACGAGCGAGGGCGTGCCCACGATCGTCTGCGGGGAGGCGTGGATCCGCAACAAGGGGCTCACCTGGGACGCGACCTCGCCAGAGGAATACGACGATCTGCTCGACCGCTTGCCGGTCGCCGGGCGATTGCCCGCTGAGACCATCGAGCGGGCAAGAAAGTACGCCTATCACTTCTTCTTCCGCCGGATGATTCCGGTCCGGAGCGTGGCCCCGACCACCGGGCTGGCCGCCCGGTTCATGAAATATCGTCTGGACGTACCGGACCTCGCGGCGCTCCAGCCTGGCGTCGATCCCGGCCTCGACCTGATCTGCGACGGCGTGCTCCACGCTGCCCCCTTCGTGTACCGCGCCGAGGGGCGTGGGTGAGGCTCAGCTCCCTGGTCCGCTTCCGTGTGCCGCCCCTCACGGTCTGGCGGCTCTTCGTGCTCCTGCTGGTCCTTGCGCTCGGTAGCGAGTACTGGGATAAGAATCTTCTGGAAATCGGCACGGCGCAGATCCCCTGGCCTCGCTTCCTCGCCGCGATGCTGCTCGCTCCACTCCTCGTGATCGAGGCGCACCGCCGATGGGCGGATCTCTTCCGGGTGCCCAGACCGCTGGGGCCGCTGATCATCTTCTGGCTGTGTTGCGCCGTCTCATTGCTCGGCGTGTTCCTCAGCCCGCCTGCCCTGCGTGACCCTCTCCAGTTCGTTCAAACCCTGGTGCACCTGACGCTCTACATCGTGCTCGTCTACGTGATCGTGAAGAGCGCGACCTGGCCGCGGTTGTTTCTGCTGGTGAAGTCCTACTACGTGCTCGGTGTTGCGGCGGCGTGCCTGGCGCTCTTGCAGTTCCTTCAGGGAACGTTCGGGATCTTTCCGTGGATCCGACCGCTGATGTTCCAGAGCGGATCGTACGAGGTTGGTGCAGGACTGACGGTTGGGTTCCGTGCCTCCTCGATCTTCGGAGAGCCGAGCTGGGCGGCGCGATATTACCTGCATTGGATGGCGCTGGCGCTGGGGTATTGGTGGCATACGCGCGACCGGCGTCACCTGGCGGCGCTCGGGCTGTTCGTGCTCGCGTTCTACGTCGCCAACAGTCTGCTCGGCTACGTGATGCTCCTGGTTTTCGCCGGGACGATCGTGGTGGCCCAGATGCGTAGAAAAAACATGTTCTCGATCTCGCAACGGCAGCGAATCGGCCTGTCGTTGACGGCGTACGCACTCTTTCTGTTCTGGCTGGTGGGTGCGGCTCCGCCACTGCCCGATCTGCTGGACCGCACGGTCCAGCGCGTGTCGCTCGTGCGCCAGGGCGGCGGCGGCTCCGGCAACCGCTTCGACAGTATTTTTGCCGGACTCGAGGTCTGGAAAAGGGCCCCTCTCTTTGGCGTCGGCCTCGGCAACGTCGGAGTCTACATCGTGGACTTTTACCGTGATCAGGCCTACATCTTCCGCAGCCGGTACGGCTCGGACTCCCTCTACGTCCAGTTACTGAGCGAGACCGGGATCATCGGCCTGGCAGGCTTTCTGTGGTTGTGGGCCGGGCTGTTGAGGGCGCCCCGGCCGCCTCCGGGCGGCTGGGAGAGTCCCGAGGCGCGACAGGGGTACGCGTGGATGCGCATTCTCCAGATTGACCTGTTCGCACAGGCCGTGGGGATGCTGAACTATTCCGACTACCTGCACCCGCACCTGTGGACCATCGTGGCGATCGTGCTCGCGTGCAAGACGCTGCTCGTGCAGGACAGCCTGGGCCAGCGTTCGGCCGCTTCAAACAATCGACTAATGCCGGCGCTGGGATTTGCCGGATGAGTGGTCCGAAACCCCGGCGCATTCTGATGCTTGCGCCGCTGGCCCCGTGGCCCGCGAACAACGGCGCCAAGGTCCGGATGTTTCATCTCGCGCGTCTGCTCAGCCGGCGGCATGCCGTAACCCTCCTGGTGCTCGCACCCGAGGGGCAGGGTGTCACCGATCCGCTCGCGACCGCGCTCCCAGGTGTCGAGGTGAGGGTCGTGCCCTCCGCCGCGCGCTCGCCAAGACCGATGAGGGCCATCCAGGCGCTTGTGGGGAGGCAGCCGCTGCATGTCTCGGAGGCCTGGAACCCCCGTATGGCCGCCGCGGTAGCCGAGGAGAGCCGGCGCCCGTTCGACGTGCTGCACGTCTTTCACATGACGATGGCGCAGTACGTCACGTACGCGAAGGCACCGCTGTTGGTCTACGACCCGATGGGCCATGAGGCGCTGTACATGGAGCGCATGATCGCCTCTGCTCCGAGGCTGTGGGCGCCCTTTCTGAAAGCCAATCTTCGGCGAGTGCGACGCTATGAGGCCTGGGCCACGTCGCGGTTTGACGCCGTGGTGGCCGTTTCAGACCTCGAGGCGGCATATTTCCGGCAGGCCGCTCGGCCCGATGCGCTCGTGGCAACCATTCCCATCGCACCGGACACCAACCAGCTGCTTGCGCTCGAGGCGACGGGCGCGGACCGCCCTGTGGTGCTGTTCACCGGGTCGCTCGACTGGTTCCCCAACATCGATGCCGCCCGCTATCTGGTGCAGCAGATATGGCCGCTGGTGATCCGGGCCCGCCCCGACGCTGAGCTGTGGCTGGCCGGAAAGGACCCGGCCCCGGACGTGCGCGAGCTGGCTCGGGCGGCCGGTGTGAGCGTCGTCGCCAATCCCGACAGCATGCTGCCACTGCTCCGGGACGCCGCGGTCGTGGCGGTGCCGATCCGGACGGGCAGCGGCACGAAGATCAAGACCGTCGAGGCTATGGCGGCCGGCAAGGCCATCGTCACGACAACGCTCGGTTGCGAAGGCTGGGACGTGGCCGACGGCACGCACGTGCGCCGGGCAGATGGACCCGAGGAGTTCGCTCGAGCGCTCGTCGCCCTGCTGGGTGATCCGGCAGAGCGGGCGCGCATGGGTACGGCGGCGCGAAACCTGGTGCGCCAGCGGTACACTGCCGACGGTATGGTCGAGAGATTCGAGGCGCTGTACACGGCGGGCCTGGCGCGTGCGGGGGCCGCCTGAAGGTCGCCGTCCTCGGCGCGAGGGGCTTCGTCGGTTCCGCGTTCGTCCGGCTGTTCAGCGCACGCGGCGCGGACTGCGTGGCGATCGACCGCAGTTCCTACGACGCTGCGGCACGCGAGGGATGCGACGTGCTGATCCACGCCGCAGGCAACTCGGCGAAGTACATCGCCGACCGCGATCCGGTCGCCGACTTCGACCAGAGCGTCTCGCTCGCGGTACGCGCGGCGTCCGACTTCAAGCCGGAGCTGTTTGTGCTCGTCTCGAGCGTGGACGTCTACCCCCACCTCTCGCACCCGGATTCGACGCATGAGCGTACCGTCATCGATCCGCTGGAGGCGTCAGTCTACGGGTTCCACAAACGCCTGGCCGAACTCGCGGTCCAGCGCCACGCGCGCCGCTGGTTGATACCCCGACTCGCCGGCATGGTCGGCCCCGGTCTGCGCAAGAACCCGGTTCACGACGTGCTGCACGGCCAGCCGATCCGCATCCACCCCGATTCGCAATATCAGTTCATGACCACTGACGACGCAGCCGAGGCCGTGTGGCGGCTTGTCGCCGCACAGGTCCATACGGAAATTTTCAACATCTGCGGCGAGGGCCTGATCTCTCCGCGAGAGATCGCCGCGCTCGCTGGCACACCCTTGCACGTGCACCCGGACGCGGACCGCGCCGAGCCAAGAATCGTCAACGTTTCGACCGCCAAGATCTCGGCGATCCACGCCATGCCGTCGACGTACCAAACGATCGCGGCGTTCATCCGCGCTCGCGAGGCAGCGGCGCGCTCATGAGGATTGTGATTGTCACCCAGTACTACTGGCCAGAAGACTTCGCTGCTGGTGTCTACATTCCGGAGCTGGCGGAGCGGCTGGCCGTGTTCGGTCATCGCGTGAGCGTGATCACCGGACCGCCCAACTATCCCGACGGCCGGATCCGACGTGGATACAACCGTCCGTTCCAGACGCAGCAGCGGAATGGTGTCCGCGTCATTCGAGGCTGGTTCGTGCCGAGCCCGCGCACCAGCGGTGCCGTGCGTCGCGGGCTGACGGCCGTGTCCTTTGCCGCCAGCGCGCTTGCGACGGGCTGGGCCGTCCGAGAACGGCCGGACGTGGTGCTCGGGTTCTCGCCTCCTATATTCATGGGCGCCGCCGCGAGCCGTCTGGCACGGCGCTGGCGCGTTCCGCTTCTGCTCAACGTGAAGGATCTCTTTACCGAATCGATCCTCGCGTCGGGCCTCGCGTCCCCCGGTCCGCTGCTGTCGGGGCTTGCAGCGATGGAGCGCGCCGTGTACCGGCGCGCACAACACATCGTGACCAACGCCGAAGGGTTTGCCGAGTCCATCCGGCGACATGTTCCCGACGACCGAGTCAGCATCGTGCCCGACTGGGCGGACGGCGACTTCATCCGGCCCGCGCCGCGAGCCACCGCATGGCGCGAGGAATCGGGTCTGCGCGACAGTTTCGTCGTTCTTTACTCGGGCAGTCTCGGCTATTCGTCAGATCTCGAGACGCTGCTCGACGCCACAGCGCAGCTGCAAGATCTCCCCGACCTGCACATCGTCATCGTCGGCGAGGGCATCAAGCTGATCAGCCTCCGCGAGAAAGCGACGTCGCTCGGCCTGACGAACGTGAGCTTCTTTCCCCTGCAGCCGCGGGAGCGGTTACCCGAGATATTCGCGACTGCCGACCTCACGGTCGTGACACTTTCTGCGGCAGGCGGACGGGTTTCGACGCAGGGCAAGCTGTACTCGCTCCTCGCAGCTGGTCGTGCCGTGCTGGCGATCGTGCCGGCCGACAACGATGCGGCGACCATCATCACGCGGGGCGGATGCGGCTGGGTGGTCGATCCCGGCGACAGCGCGGCAACGGCCGATGCCATCAGGGCGGCCTGCGCTGACCGGGAGCGTCTCGCGGAACGCGGTCGGCTGGCGCGGGCCCAATTCGATGCCGAGTTCTCGCTCGACATGTGCGCCCGCCGCTTCGAGGCATACCTGACGGCCCTCGTGCCCACGCTGACGCCCGGTGCACCTCTGGCACACCCGACATCCTGACACATGCTGAAACGCACCCTCGATCTCTGCGTAGCCCTTGGCGCGGTGCTCCTCCTGCTCCCGGTCCTGGCCGCCGTCGCGGCGGCGGTCCGCTTCTCGTCCCCCGGTCCCGTCCTGTATCGTGCGCGCCGGGTCGGACGCCATGGTCACCACTTCGCGATGCTCAAGTTCAGGACGATGCATCAGGGCGTGCCGGATCTACGAAACGCGGATGGGTCGACGTTCAATGCGGTCGGTGACCCGCGAGTCACCGGTGTAGGCGAGTGGCTGCGAAAAACGAGCCTCGATGAATTGCCCCAGCTCTGGAACATCGTCCGGGGGGAGATGAGCCTGGTGGGGCCCCGGCCCGATCTGCCGGACCAGCTGGCGTTCTACGCGCCCGAGGATCACGAGCGACTGAAGGTGCGGCCGGGAATTACTGGTCTCGCCCAGGTCGGCGGTCGAAACCGTCTGACATGGAAGCAACGTCGGGCACTCGATACCGATTACGTCGCGAGGCGTACGATGGCGCTCGATCTCTCGATTCTCTTGCGGACGCTGCCCGCCGTCCTCTTCGGACGGGATATCCATACCGTGACCCACGATGAGCCTCATGACCGCACACGTCTCGGTTGAGCGGGTCGACCGGCTGTCAGACAGCCTGGCGGCCCTTGCGGTGAGGGTTCCCTTCAGAGCGCATCAGTGGCTGCGCCCGGATGCTCAGCACCTGCTCACTGGGCTGACCCGACATCGGATGGCGCAGGCGATCGGCACACACGGGAGCGAGGCCTGGAGTGCGGGGGGGAGTACTCGCGCCGATGCTCTCGTCGTCCTGCGGCAGCTTGCGTGGGATTCCGAGGTGCTCGGCGTGTCCGCCGCCCGTATCGAGATCTTCGCCGCAGGGAGCTATACGGAACGGAGGCACGCGATCGACGCGGCCCTTGAGGCCGCGCTCGCGTCGGCCGGGGCCGCCGGAGTCCGCCATGTGAGCGTCCGCGTGGACGCCGCAGACGATGCGGCGGTCCACGCCCTGGAACACCGGCGTTTCCTGAACGTCGATGCGCTCATGACGTTCGGCCGCGACCTCCGAGGTCCGTTCGAGCCTGTGGTTCCGGGAGCGCGGGTACGCCCGGCAGCGGAAGACGACGCGGCGGCCGTCGGAGAGATCGCTCGGGAGGCGTTTACCGAAGGACGATTCCATTCGGACCCGGACATCAGCCGCGACACCGCCCGAGACGTCTATCACCGTTGGGCCCTCGCCTGCTGCCGAGGAGCGGCGGCCGACGCCGTGCTTGTCGCCGAAGATCCCGGGGGCGTCATTGGCTTCATCGCGTGCCGCATGCAGCAAGATACGGCTGTCCACCTGCAGCGATCGTCGGGTACAATCGTCCTCGTCGCGGCCGCCCCCGCTGCCCGCGGACATGGCGTCGGGGCGCGGCTCGTGCAGGCCTCGACCGAGTGGTTCAGCGGGCAGACCGCGAGCGCCATTGAAGTCGGGACGCAGCTTCGGAACACTCGGGCGGCCAATCTCTACGGCAGGTGCGGGTTCCGCCTCGTCGCAAGTGCGCTGTCCTTTCGGGCCACAATCGAATAAATGATGCCTTCCAGCCTCGCGGGCGTGGTCCGCAACTCGTATCTGCCCTACGCCTTGCCATCTATCGGCGAAGAAGAGATTGCGGAAGTCGTCGACTCGCTTCGCTCCGGGTGGATCACACTCGGACCGAAGGTGAAGCGTTTCGAGACCGCTTTCGCCGAGTACGTAGGAGCGCCACATGCCGTGGCCGTCAATTCCTGCACCGCCGGCCTCCAGATCGCCCTGCACGCGTTCGGCATCGGTCCCGGCGATGAAGTGATCGTCCCGACGATCACGTTCTGCGCCACGGCGAACACGGTCGAACTGATGGGCGCCCGCCCGGTGCTGGTGGACGTGGGAGGGGATCTCAATATCGATCCGGAGGCTGTCGAAGCGGCGATTACGCCGCGAACGCGGGCGATTATGCCCGTGCACTACGGCGGCCAGTCGTGCGATTTGTCGCGCATCTACGCCATCGCCGCGCGCCACGGGCTCGCCGTCATCGAGGACGCGGCACATGCGGTCGGCAGCCGGTACCAGGGACGCCTGATCGGCGCCGCGTTCGACGACCGATGGCCCCGGCCGAAGGCGCGTGCCACGGTGTTCTCCTTTTACGCAACCAAGAACCTCGCAACCGGCGAGGGAGGGATGATCACGGTGGACGACGACGCGCTGGCCGATCGGTGCCGTCGTCTCGCGCTGCACGGGATGAGCCGAGACGCCTGGCAGCGCTACACTGGGGCCGGCTCGTGGTACTACGAAGTCATCGAACCCGGATACAAACAGAACATGACGGACATTCAGGCGTCGCTCGGGATCCACCAGTTGCGACGCCTCGACGAGTTCACCCGCGTCCGGCAGCACTACGCCGATCTGTACGATAGGACGCTGGCGGACCTTCCGGAAATGATCCTGCCGGTCCGGCAGGACGATCGCAATCACACGTTCCACCTGTATGCCGTCCGCTTCGTCAAAGGGCGGCTCACGATCGGACGCGACCAGGTCATCGAGGAGCTGGCGCACTGCAACATCGGCGCAAGCGTCCACTTCATTCCGGTCCACATGCACCCGTACTATCGGGACCGGTATGCCTATAAGCGTGACGACATACCCAACGCCGCCAGCATCTTCGACGAACTCGTCTCCCTGCCGCTCTATCCTGGGATGTCTGAAGACGATGTGGCGAGCGTCTGTCGCGCGGTGCGTGCGATCGTCGAACACCATCGGCCTGAAGGGGAGTGATGCCTATAGAATTGCGGCAGCCGACGGGGGAGCGTCCCGCGCCCGTGGCTCCGTTGCCGAGTGCTGAGATAGACCTGCTCGCGGTGGCAGGCGTTCTCTGGCGATATCGGTACGCTCTCCTGGCTCTTGTGGTGGTCGTCGTCGGCGCGACCTACCTTCTGAATCGGCTCGTGGCGCCCACCTACCAGGCGACCTTCAGGCTGCTCGCCACAGAGTCGAAGGTGAACGATAGAGACGCCCGGGCCACCAGCATGGTCGCATTCCGGCAGCTCGTTGAGAGTCCCTCGCTCGTCCAAGGGCTGCTGAGCGATTTCAAGCTCGACGCGCCCCCTTACAATCTGACGGTCCCCGACTTCATGCGGAACCACGTTGACATCGACACGCTCGCCGAAGCGGGCGTCCTCGCCGTCAGCGTACGCCTCAAGGATCGTGCCCTGGTGGTCCAGGTTGCCGATCGCTTTGCCGAGCGCGCCATTGAGCTGGCGCACCGCCTGAACCAGGAGGAGATGATCTACGCGCGGGACCAGATCAAGGTGCAGACCGATGAGGCACGGGTGCGGCTGGCCCAGGCCGAGCAGACACTGATGACGTTCAAGCAGCGTAACCAGATCGAGTTGAAGCGCAAGGACATGGAGGCGATTCTCGAGCGCCGGCCGACCGTGATGGACCTGCTGATCGACATCGAGACCGACCAGGCGCGGTTGCGTCAGGCGGAAGCGGAGCTCCTGAAGCAGCAACGAGTACGGGACGTGAGACGGTCGGTCGAGTTGCCACCGAAGGCGAACCCCGAATTCACGGTGAACCGGGATTTGCTCGACCCCTTCGTCAACCCTGTGTACGAGGTCCTCGAGCGCGACGTCGCGGAAACGCGCACCCGTCTGGCCGGCCTCAAGCGGAAGCGCGGCGAGCTTGTGGGCCGGTTGAAGCTCGACGCCTCGAGCATGGGCAAGCTGCAGCAGCTTTATGACGCCGAAGCGGAGCTTGCGAGGCTGACGGTGGATTTCGACATCGCGCGTACCGCCTACGTCAACGCGGCGACCCGTTACGAAGATGCGCGCCTGCAGATTGCCGTGCGCAGTGCGCGGCTGCAGATCCTGGATCGGGCGCAGGCGCCCCGGCGGCCGGTGGGCCCGGACATCCCGCGCAACCTTATGATCGCGGCGCTGCTGTCGCTGACCGCCGGCTGCATCGCAGTGTTCGTGTTCGACTCAGTGCGTCGTCGCGCCGCCTGACGTGGGTCGGCCGAGCCATTCTGGTCGTCCGACCATCAGGACGCGGTCGGAAGGCGTCGCGGCAACGGCCGCCGGCGTGTTGACAACCAGCTGGATCTCCCGAAAGCGCCACTCCCCGGATCGTGGTACGAGCACCACACGGACGGTCTTCCACGCGCCGGTGGGGATGAGCCATTCGTTCGCGACCCGGCCGTCGATGCGGAGCTGCACGACCCGGGCGGTGTCGCCGACGGCCTGCAACGGTAACAGCAGGACCGGCGCACCGGTCTCCACGAAGAACGACGACTCGCGGCCCGCCCACCGGTATCGCATTCCTCCTTCGTCGCGCTGCCACTGGGAGAGCCCCGTCGACACGCCGTCCAGATCGGCGTTCCTGAGGAATCCCCTCGTCTGTATCGGAAGCGTTGCCACCAGTGTCACCAGCACGGCGGCCACAATCCCTGCGACCCACGGTGACGGAGATCCGATCACTGCCCTGCCTCCGCCGACCACCAGTCCCAGTAGAAGCCAGAACGGATACGCCACTTCGGGCGACAGCAGCGGATGGCCTGCGAGGCAGGTTGCAAGGAATGCCGCGGCTCCGGCCAGGAGACTGCGGCGCAATGTTGGATCGGTCCAGCCTCCCTGGCCGCTCTTTCTCGCCATCGCCAGCACTCCGACAAGCGGGACAAATCCCACGATCCCGAGCTCGGCGAGAATCTGCACGAAGTTGTTGTGCGCGTTCTCGCGCGTGACCGGCACGAGGGCGGCCTCGAGGAACTTGCGGCGCAGGTGTGCTGAGCTGTAGGTCGGAAACAACTCGTAGAATCTGGCGATGCCGACCCCGGTAAGCGGCGTCTCGCGTAGCATCCGCATGCCGGTCTTGGCCAGTTCCACGCGAGCGAACACCGAATACCCGACGGGGACGTTCCGAACTGCGGGGTACACGGCGATCATCCCTGCGATTGCGACGAGCACCACCGTCGCGCGCAGGACGACGGTGCGGCTGATCTGCCGGGGAGCCAGCGGCGCCAGGCGGGACACCAGCAGCCATGCCGAGCAGACCGCTGTGGCGAGCACCGCCGCGCGCGAGCCGGAGAGCCAGGTAGCCCCGACGAGTGGAAGGACCGCGCATCCGAATATCAGCGCGCGTTTCGACGAGAAGCCAGCGAACCCCACGGCAATCACCGTCATCATCGCGAAGTAGGAGCCCGCGGCATTGAGGTCGCCGAACTGGGTGTTGATACGGAGCGTCAGAAGGGACGGCCAGAGCCGCTCGAAGAACGGCCCGTTGCGCAGCGTGACTTCAACAAGGCGGTACACGTTGATCGCCGCTGCACCGGCGGCGCCCGCCACCAGGAGGCCGGCGAGCCGCGAGGCATCCGACGCAGTCCTGACCGAATAGGCGACGACACCGCACAGACCTAGGCCCTCGATGAGCAGCATCGCCTGGGCGAACGCGCCGAAGCCCAGAGAATGTTCGAAGTACGACCAGGTCAGGATCCGCCAGACCTCGATGAGCGAATCGCGATGGCCCAGCCGGAGCGCCATGAGGGGGAACTGCGCGTATGCCGAGAGTGCGGCGACGCCCCCCAATAGCAGCAGCGCACAGGTGAATGGGCGCGGAAGGTCGCCAGCTCGGGCCTTTGGCCGGGCGCGAACGATAGCGCCGGCGAGCAGGAGGAGGACGAAGGCCTCGAGGGTATGTGTGGATCGAAGCGGCAGGCCCGTGAGCGCGGTCGTCACGCCGATGAGCGGTCCCAGTCCGGCGAGCAGCAGGAGCGCGTCGAACGGGCGCCACATCGCGATCCCGGCGTAGGCGGATAGCGTGGCCAAGAACCACATTGGCGCGTCCAGCCTCACCAGCCCCGAGAGGATCCACACGGCGCACGCCGTGGCGGTGATCCACGCGGCGGTTCTGAGCACGTGGGTCATCGGCTCCCGCCCTTGCTCAGCGGCTTCGCGTGCGACTCGACATTATCTCGCGCTCTTCAACGTCAGGTCGAACGAGCCCACTGCCAGCTGCGCCTGCATCCGCACGGGCAGCTTTCTCGCGTCCTCCGACAACCAGATCGTCAACCGCCGCGCTGAGCCGGAGTGGGCGGCCGGGAGGCTCGGCGTGAGCTTGAACGCGCGCACGTCGCCAATCCCTGTTTTCACTGTCTCCACCGCACCCACCGAGATCTGCACGGTGTAGCTCTCCCCCGCATCACAGATCGGGATGGAGAACCGTTCCCCCGCCTTGAACGGGATCGACCGGACGACATACAGAGCGCCCAGCACGTCCTGCGCGAAGGCGGAAATCCCGACATCCTTTTTCACGATGGTCCGCGTCTGGACTTCGTACTGCGCCCTGCGCGCCTTGTGATTGAACATCGTGGTCTTCATCCGCTGGCGCTTGCCTTCCTGGCTGAAGACCGAGCCGCGCTGCGGCAGCAGCGTGAAGACGTCCAGCAGCGTGTCGGCCTTGTAATAGAGGTCGTACAGCTTGGAGACGAGGGCGGT
>DATLXE010000260.1:0-1951 GCA_035575795.1 Gemmatimonadaceae bacterium | reverse complement strand
AGCGCGTTCACGCCGGCCTGTCGGCGGGTTCAATGCGGACGCCGTGGCTGAATCCTTTGGCGTCGCGGGTGACGGCCGTCGCCTGACGATCGCCAGTTGGGAGCAGCTGTCGAGCATCATGTCGGCCGAAGGTCTGCCGGGAATCACCCCGCCGCGACGCCGGCCGCAGTAGTACGCGCCTTGCGGGCGACTCGGCGAGAATAAAACCTCCCTCTTTCACGAGGACGAATGCCGATCGTGATCGAAACGGGTGCGGCCGTTTCGCACTGCCGCATCATCGGCCAGTCGTATGTGATGCTTATGTTAACATCAGCATATGAAACGTACGACGATCTACCTGCACCCGGAGCTGGAGGTGCTCCTGAAGCTCGAGATCCTCAAGCAGGGGCGGCCGATGGCCGAGATCGTCCGCGAGGCGGTCGAGGCATACGTCACGCGTGAGCCGCAGAAAGTTCCTCCGGGGGCGGGGGCCTTTGCCAGCGGGCGCGCCGATACGGCGGAACGTGCGGATGACGTGCTCGCCGCGACCGGCTTTGGCGGCGCCAGGCCCACGCCGCCGAAACGCACAAAGAAGCCCCGCACGGAGAAGTGAGCGTCATCCTCGACACCGGCATCGTCTACGCGTTCTACGACCGGAGCGATGCGTGGCACGCGCGGGCCCGCGCGCTGGTCGAGAACGAACAGCGCGGACTGATTCTTCCAGCGGCGGTGATCCCCGAGGTCGACTGGCTCCTCGGGCAGCGGCTCGGCGGGCGAAGCCGGCTGGCCTTCTACGAGGGAATCAACAACGGCGCCTACCTCGTCGCTGACCTTCCGCGCGCGGGCTACGCTCGCGTGGCGGAACTGAACCGGCGGTTCGAAGATCTCGAACTCGGGTTCGTGGACGCCGCCGTCGTCGCGCTCGCCGAAGCCCTCGGCCTGTCGCGCATCGCGACGACCGACCGCAGACACTTCACCCCGCTGGCTGAGGCATTGTCCCTGGAGCTTTTGCCGCGGTGATCAGCACGGGCTGCGTTGACGTGCTACGTCCGAGGTGCTATGTGCTCCACGTGCGACGTGCGGACGGGCTCTGTGCTGACGGGCGACGTGCTCTCGTGCGGACGTGCGGAGCGCGCACGTGCACATCGCCCGTCCGCACGCGGCACACCCGCACGTCGCACGTTGAGCACATAGCACCTCGGACGTAGCACGTGCGAGCGATGTAGTCTTGGGCGGATGAAACCCCTGCTGCGCATCGTCGCGCTCGTCGCTCTCCTCGCTCTCGTCGGGGCTCCCGGCCGCGCACAGACGCAGGCGCGCCATGTCATCGTCATCACGATCGACGGGCTGCGGTGGCAGGAGTTCTTCGGCGGCGCGGATCGCGAGTACTTCACGCGCGACAAGACCGGTGGCGGTGGAGAGCCGGAGCGGCGTTTCTGGCGCGCGACGCCGGACGAGCGGCGGTCGACATTGATGCCGTTCGTGTGGAACACGATGGCCGCGCGCGGTCAGATTTTCGGCGACCCGTCGGCGGGCAGCGAGGCGCGCCTGACCAACGGCCTGTGGTTTTCGTATCCCGGTTACAGCGAGATGCTCGCCGGCGTGGCGGACCCGCGCATCGACAGCAACAACAAAGCCCCGAATCCCAACGTCACCGTGCTCGAGTGGCTGAATCGCCGTCCGGGCTTCCAGGGACGGGTGGCGGCGTTCGGCTCGTGGGACGTCCTGCCCTCGATCCTGAATGTCGAGCGCAGCGGCCTCCACGTCGGGACTGGCTGGAAGCCCGTGCCGGCGCCCGCCTCCGATCGCGAGCGCGCCATCAATGAGCTGGTAGCCGACCTGCCGCGATACTGGGAGTACGGTCCCTTCGACGCGCCCATCGTGTACGCGGCCCTCGAACACCTCCGCACACGCAAGCCGCGCGCACTCTACATCCTGCTGGGCGAGGGAGACGAGTGGGCCCATCAGGGAC
>DATLXE010000259.1:0-12076 GCA_035575795.1 Gemmatimonadaceae bacterium | reverse complement strand
GCGGTGCTTGTCCATCACCGCGTCGATTCCCTGCGCACGCGACATCTTCAGGTTCTTCGCCAGCGCCGCGCGATATTTCGGACTCGTCAGCGGGCCCTTCTTCTGCGCCATCAGCATGATCTCCTGGCCGAACCAGGGCATCTCCTGCTCGCGGTGACGCTCGTTGTAGTCGATGATGTCCTGCAATGACTTGACCGGGGCTTTCGGGCCCAGCGAAGCGAGATACGCGTTGAGGTCCGCCTTGAACTCGTAGAGCAGCACCTCGAATTCGCTGTCGTCGAACTTTCCCGCGGTTGGAATGTTCGCCGGATCGACGACGATCGCCCCGCTTCGCTTCATCACGGCGACCGCCGCATCCAGCGCCCGGTCGGTGACGTCGCTATACCCTGAGTAACGCTCGCGCGCCACGCCGATGCGCGCGCCCCTCAGTGCGCCCGCATCCAGGAAGCGCGTGTAATCCGCGCTGGCCTTGCCGGCACTGCGGTGAGTGGCGCTGTCGCGCGGATCGGAGGCCGC
Source organism: Gemmatimonadaceae bacterium (assembly GCA_035575795.1). GTDB lineage: Bacteria > Gemmatimonadota > Gemmatimonadetes > Gemmatimonadales > Gemmatimonadaceae > UBA4720. The sequence continues at coordinate 11,560 of DATLXE010000259.1, read as the reverse complement.
CAGCACGTTCAGCATGATCGTGGCGTCGCGCACGGTTCTCGCCATCGGTCCCGCTGTGTCCTGACTATGCGCGACGGGAATGATTCCGGAGCGGCTGACGAGACCGATGGTTGGCTTGATTCCTACGATGCCCGTGGTCGCGGCGGGACACACGATCGAGCCGTCGGTCTCGGTGCCGACGGCAAGCGGGCAATAGTTTGCGGAGACAGCGACGGCCGAACCGGAGCTCGACCCGCACGGATTTCTGTCGAGCACGTACGGATTTTTCGCCTGTCCGCCGCGCGCGCTCCAGCCGCTCGAGGAACGCGTGGAGCGGAAGTTCGCCCACTCGCTGAGGTTCGCCTTGCCCAGCAATATCGCGCCCGCTTCGCGAAGCCGTTGCGCGACGAATGCATCTCGCAGCGGGATGGAGCCAGCGAGCGCGTAGGAGCCAGCCGTGGTAGTCATGCGGTCGGCCGTGTCGATGTTGTCCTTGAGCAGCACCGGAATTCCGTGCAGCGGCCCGCGTGACCCCTTCGACCTTCGCTCTTCGTCGAGCGAGCGTGCAATCGCCAATGCGTCCGGGTTTACCTCGATCACGGCTCGCAGCGCGGGGCCGCGCCGATCCAGCTCGTCGATACGGCTCAGGTACTGCTGCGTGATCGAGTGCGATGTCCTCCGTCCGGCCGTCATCGCCGACTGCAGATCTCCCACCGTCACTTCCTCGAGATCGAACTCCGCTGCGGATTTCGAAGTGTCATCGGCGGCGGCGCGGCGTGGAATGCCATGCAGCGCCGCGGCGCCGGCAATCGTACCGAGCTTTACGAATTGTCTGCGATCCATGTTCAGTCGAAGTCGAGCGCCAGGTCGAGCGCGGGCGCGGAGTGGGTGAGGGCGCCAACGGAGATCCAGTTTACTCCAGTCTCCGCAATCGCGCGCACGGTCGTCAGGTTGACACCACCGGACGCTTCGGTCACAGCGCGGCCGGCCACGATCTGCAACGCCTCACGCGTCTCGGTGAGGCTCATGTTGTCGAGCATGATTACATCGGCTCCGGCCGCAAGCGCGCGTTCCACCTGCGCGACGTTGTCGCATTCCACCTCGACCTTGATGCCGAGTGGTCCGACCGCGCGCGCCCGCTCCACTGCGATGTTTATATCGCCGTCGACGGACGCCAGGTGATTGTCCTTGATCAGCACGGCCGACGCGAGATCCATCCGGTGGTTCATCCCGCCGCCGGCACGCACCGCGTACTTCTCGAGCTTTCTCCAGCCCGGCGTGGTCTTCCTCGTGTCCAGTATACGGGCGCCCGTGCCCTGCACCGCCTCGACGTATTTCGCGGTCAGCGTTGCGATTCCGGACAACCGCTGCACGAAGTTCAGCGCGACTCGCTCGGCCGACAGCAACCCGCGCGCATGACCGGAGAGAAACATCACCGGCGTCGTCGGTGACACGCGCGACCCGTCGTCGCGGTCCTGCCTGATCGTCACCGCCTTGTCGAGCTGCCTGAACGCCTCACACGCCAGCGGCATTCCCGCAATCACTCCCTCCTCCCGAGCGACGAGCCTGCAGCGCGCGCGCCGGTCCGAAAGCACCGTTGCAGCGGTGGTGATGTCGTGCTTCGTGTCGTCCTCTTCGAGAGCGGCGGCAACCAGGCTGGACAGCTCGTTCCGCGTCAACGGGAAATGCAGCCCTTCCTCGGGCCGGAATCCAGCGCTCGCCAGCTCGCTTTCCGTGCGCTTCATTCGCCCGGGTCTTCCGCCGCGTCGGGCGCCGGCGAGAGTGGCGTCTGCGCGCCGCCGCCGACTGCCACCATCCGTTCTATCGCCAATCTCGCACGCTCGGCGATCGCCGCCGGCACCGTGATGCGGTGCTCCATGTTGCGCAGCGCGTTGAGCACCTTCGGCAGCGTCGTCACCTTCATGTAGGCGCAGACAGCCGCGTCATTCGCGGCGTGGAACGTCTTTGTCGGATTCTCACGCCGCAGCCTGTGCAGTATGCCGACTTCGGTTGCAACGATGAACTCGTCGGCGGCGGAGATGGCTGGCCGGCGGATCATTCCCTCGGTGGAGAGGATCTGCACTCCCGCCGGATCTACGTCGCCCGCTGACACCGCCTCGACTACGCTCGTCGCACAGCCGCACTCTGGATGGATGAGAAACTCCGCGCCTGGATGCGCCGCGCGCTGAAGCGTAATGTGCTCCGGGTCGATGCCCGCGTGTACGTGACACTCGCCCATCCATACGTGCATGTTCTTCCGCCCGCTTATTCGGCGGACGTGTGCTCCGAGGAACATGTCGGGGAGAAAGAGAATCTCGCGATCCGCCGCAATGGAATTGACGATCTCCACCGCGTTTCCTGACGTGCAGCAGTAATCGCTCTCCGCCTTTACCTCAGCGGTCGTATTCACGTAAGACACGACGACCGACCCCGGATGCGCGGCTTTCCACTCCCGCAGCTGCTCGGCGTCGATCGTGGCCGCGAGCGAGCACCCGGCAGCGAGATCGGGAAGCAGGACCGTCTTCGCAGGCGAGAGCACAGCCGCGGTCTCGGCCATGAAGTGCACGCCGCAGAACACGATTACGTCCGCTGGCGTTTTTGCCGCCTCGCGCGAGAGTCCAAGCGAGTCGCCGACGTAATCAGCGACATCCTGCACCTCGGCACGCTCGTAGTTGTGCGCGAGGATCACCGCGTTTCTCTCGCGGGCGAGCGTCCTGATTTCTTCCTGCAGCTCGCGATACGGGTTGGATGTCGTTGCGATGTCTACCATTCGATGTGTTTGCCGCTCCACTTGCGCTTGGCGCGCGGGAAGTCGCTTCTATAATGTCCCCCGCGCGACTCCTTTCTCAACAGCGCGCCGTCGGCGATCAGCTTTGCCGTCTCGACCAGATTGGTTTCCTCGGTCGCGCCTTCGGGCAGTCGCGCCTCGATCTCGAGCAGGCGGGCACGGCCGAGCCGTAACCCCTTCGCCGTTCGGTGGATGCCGCAGTAGTCCCACATCACCTGACGCACCTCATCCGCCGCCACCTGCGCCGCGCCGCGGTCGCGGAGTACCGGCACCTTCCAGTTTTCCTTGCGCGGCACTCCCCTCGCCTTCGGAATCTCGATCATGTCGCGCGCAACCCGTTCCGCGAATACCAGTCCCTCGAGCAGGGAATTGGAGGCAAGGCGGTTCGCGCCATGCACGCCGGTCCGCGACACTTCCCCGCACGCATAGAGCTGGCCGAGACTCGTCCGCCCGCGCAGGTCGGTAACGATGCCGCCCATCATGTAGTGCGCAGCGGGAGTGACCGGGATGAGCTCCCGCGACGGATCAATGCCGCGCGCCTTGCAGAGCGCAAAGATCCCCGGGAACCGCCTGCGGAACCCGCGTCCGGCCTTGCGCGCGTCGAGCCACACGCGTCGCCCACCCGCCTGCTCGCGGAAGATCTCACGGGCGACGAAATCGCGCGGCGCGAGGTCGGCGAGTCGGTGCCGGCGCGACATGAAGCGAACCTTCTCCTCGTTGACGAGGAACGCGCCCTCGCCTCGCACCGCTTCCGAGATGAGCGCAAGAGGATTCTCCGGGGTATCGAGCGCCGTCGGATGGAATTGCACGAACTCCATGTCCGCCAGCTTCGCACCGGCGCGGTGCGCGATCGCGTAACCGTCGCCGGTTGCAACCTGGGGGTTGGTGGTATAGCGGTAAACCTGCCCGCCGCCGCCGGTCGCCAGCACGGTCGCGTCAGCGATGATTTCGACGGCCTTGCCGGATACCGCGGCACGAACGCCGTGGCAGACGCCGTTGGAAACGATCAGGTCGAGCACGCGCGTCTTCTCAAGCACCTCGATCCGCTTCGACTCGCGCACGCGCTCGATCAGCGTTCGCGCAACCTCTGCCCCCGTCTGGTCGCCATGCGCGTGTACAATGCGGCGCCGCGAGTGCGCCGCCTCCCGCCCAAGCTTGAAGTTGCCACCGGGCTCGAGATCGAACGCCGCACCAGCCGTCTGCAACTCGCGCACACGCGCGGGGCCTTCTTCGACCAGCACCTCGACGGCGGCCGCATCGCAGAGCGCGCCCCCGGCGGCGAGTGTGTCCTGCCGGTGGAGCTCAGGCGAATCTCCCGCGCCCAGGGCGGCAGCGATCCCGCCCTGCGCGTACGCGGTCGCGCTGTCGAATAGCGACCGCTTGGTGAGAATCATCACCTCGCCTTTCCCGGATGCGCGCCACGCGGTGTGCAATCCGGCAACCCCACTGCCGACGACCAGAAAGCGCGTCCGTATTCGCTCGGGCATCGAATGAAATCAATGGCGCACGACCGCCCATTGAAAGGGGCTTCCTTCGCCTTGCAGGGTGCCGCGTTCTGTACGATTCTTCCTCCCGATGCGAAAACTCGTCGTCGTTACCATGCTTCTCCTGTTCACGCACATCGGCCTGCTCTTCGCCCGCCGTGATGCGAGGCCGGAATCGAAGGCTGGTGCGCGGTCAAGAGTCGGCATTGTGCTCGACGTCGGCGGTCGCGGCGACAAGTCGTTCAACGACGGCGCCTTCGCGGGTGCCGACAGCGCCACCAGGCTGCTCGGCTCGGACATCCGTTTCATCGAGCCCGGGGAGGGCGCTGACCGCGAAGCCGGGCTCCGGCTGCTCGCCGCGGAGGGGATGGATCTGGTGATCGGCGTGGGATTCATTTTCACCGATGACCTGACCAACCTGGCGAAGGAATATCCCGAGGCATCCTTCGCCGGCATCGACTTCGCTCTCTCCACCGACAAGGCCGGTAATGTCCTTCCTCCGCCTCCCAACGTCGCCGCACTCAAGTTTCGGGAGGAAGAAGGATCCTTTCTCGTCGGCGCGCTCGCGGCGCTGGTCAGCAAGGGCAAAAAGGTCGGCTTCGTCGGCGGAATGGACATTCCGCTCATTCACAAGTTCGAGGCGGGATATCGCGCCGGCGTGAAGAAGGTCTGCCCCGACTGCGAAGTCATCGCCCAGTACGCAGGTGTCACTCCCGAGGCATTCAAGAATCCGGGCAAGGGAAAGGAGCTCGCGCTCAGCCAGTACCAGAAGGGAGTGGAGGTCATCTTTCACGCTTCCGGCTCGACCGGCCAGGGAATCTTCGAGGCCGCACGCGCGACGAACAAGCTCGCGATCGGAGTCGATTCGGATCAGAACGACGAAGCGCCGGGTCGCGTGCTGACGTCGATGGTGAAGGGGGTGAACGCAGTAACCTTTGACGCGATCTCGCGCATCCAGTCCGGCACGTTCAAGGGCGGCGTCTACTCCTTCGGCCTCAAGGAGGGCGGCGTCGGTTACATCTATGATGACCGCAACAAGGGGCTCATCCCTGACGCCGTCCGCGCGCGCGTCGAGGCATTGAAGCAGGACATCATCGAGGGGCGCATCAAGGTTCCAACCGAAAGATGAGCGCTGCTTCAACGCCGGAGGCGAATCCGGCGATCCTGATGAGGGGGATCGACAAGGCATTCGGCGCGATTCAGGCCAACAAGGGCGCTTCGCTCGAGGTACGGCAGGGAGAGATCCACGCACTCGTCGGTGAGAACGGCGCCGGCAAATCCACGCTAATGCGCATTCTCGGCGGTCTCTTCAAGCCGGACGCGGGCAAGGTCGAGGTGAACGGTCGCGACGTAACCGGCTGGTCGACCAATGAAGCGATCGCGGCGGGGATCGGCATCGTGCACCAGCACTTCATGCTCGTCCCGACGCTCACCGTGGCCGAGAACCTGGTACTGGGCGCCGAGCCGAAGAAGAGCGGCATGCTGGACTATGCGCGGGCAGCCGCCGACGTGAAATCACTGAGCCAGGAAACGGGCCTTGTCGTGGATGGGTCACGCAAGGTTTCGGAGCTCTCCGTCGGCGAGGCACAGCGCGTCGAAATCCTCAAGACTCTGTTTCGCGGCGCGCGGATCCTTGTGCTCGACGAGCCGACAGCGGTGCTGTCCCCACCGGAAGTGCGCGAGCTCTGGACTGTGTTGCGCAGGCTGCGCGACAAGGGCGATACCATTGTACTGATCACGCACCGCCTCGACGAAGTCGTCGACCTTTCGGACACCATTACCGTGATGCGCGCGGGGCAGACCGTCGAGCGCCTGAAAACCGCCGGCACCACGCCCGCCGCGATCGCGCGGGCAATGGTGGGGCGCGAGGTGTCGCTCAGCTCCGGCAAGCGCGTGCAGCCGGGCGCGGCGGCAGTGCCCGCAAGCGGAAAGGGCCTCGAGGTCAGGGATCTCGTAGTTGTCGGCTCGCGCGGGACGCGCGCCGTGGACGGCGTCACGTTTACCGTCGCACCGGGCGAAGTGCTCGGCATCGCCGGCGTGGAAGGCAACGGTCAGACCGAGCTCATCGAGGGAATCTCCGGCCTTCGCTTGCCGGCCAGCGGCGCGATTGCGATCGATGGAAGGGACATCACGCGGCGGAGCGTTGCCGAGCGGCACGATGCGGGATTGTCGCACATCCCGGAGGACAGGCATCACCGCGGTCTGGTTCTCGAGTACTCGGTTGCCGACAACCTGATGCTCGGCGTCCAGCACGGCTTCGCGCGGCGCGGCGTGATCGACCGCGTACGGGTACGGGAGAACGCGGCGAAGCAAATCGAGGCCTTCGACATTCGTCCCGCCAACAGCGAGCTTCCCGCGCGCGCTCTGTCCGGTGGCAATCAGCAGAAGGTTGTCGTCGCACGCGAGATGAGCCGCGACTTTTCCGTTCTTCTCGCGTCGCAGCCGACCCGCGGCGTCGACGTCGGCGCAATCGAGTTCATTCATCAGCAGCTCCTCGCCGCGCGCGCCGCTGGCAAGGCCATCCTACTTGTTTCAGCCGAGCTGAACGAGGTCCTTGCTTTATCTGATCGCGTGGCGGTGATGTACCGCGGCAAGTTCGCCGTCGTCATGCGCGCCGCCGAGGCAAGCGAAGAGTCGCTGGGCGAGTACATGATCGGCACCAGAACGGGCGACGCGGCTTGAACGCATCGCTGAGGGAGAAAGCCGAAGAAGCGTTGTGGCCGCCGCTCGTTGCGCTCCTGGTAGCGCTCATTTGCGGCGACCTGCTGATACTGAGCTACGGCCAGTCGCCTGCCGCCGTGTTTGCGCTGCTACTCGAGGGAACGTGGGGGAACGCGTATGGCTTCGGGCAGGTGCTCTACAAGGCGACGACGCTCGCGTTCACCGGACTGGCGGTTTCGTTCGGGTTGAGGGCTGGGCTGTTCAATATCGGTGGCGAGAGTCAGCTCGCGTCGGGAGGATTCGCGGCGGCGCTGGTTGGACTCGCCCTGCCAGTGGGAACCCCGCTCATCCTTGCGCTCTTGTTGTGCATTGTTGCCGCCGGCGCCGCCGGCGGAGCGGTCGGGGCGATACCCGCAGTTTTGAAAACGAAGTTTGGTGCGCACGAAGTGATCGTCACGATCATGCTCAACTTCATCGTGCTCGCGTTCCTCAACTGGTTCATCGCCACCCGCCTTCACGTGCCGGAGACGCTGCACACTCCCGAGATCAGGGCCGGTGTGCTGCCTCGTTTCGCCGACATGTCTTCCGCCTTCCGCGGCTCGGCGGCAAATCTCGCAATAATCGTCGCGCTGCTCGCCGCTTTCGCGGTGTGGTTCTATCTCTTCCGCACACGCGGCGGCTACGAGCTGCGCGCAGTTGGTCTCCAGCCGGAGGCGGCGGAGTATGGCGGCATCAGCGTTGGACGAACGTGGCTGCGCGCGCTAACCGTGTCAGGCATGATCGCCGGCATCGGCGGCATCAACTACGTGCTCGGCTACAAGCACTACTATGAAGAGGGCTTTGCGAGTGGCGCCGGGTTCCTCGGCATCGCCGTTGCCCTCGTTGGCCGCAACCACCCGGTTGGCGTGATCATCGCCGCGCTGTTCTTCGCGACTCTCTCACAGGGCGGACTCGCCATCCATGCTTTCGTGCCCAAGCAGATGATGGATGTGCTGCAGGGTGTGGTGATCCTGGCGGTGGCGATGTCGGTGCCCGAGGTGCGGCGCATCCTGCGCAGCGCGCGGAAACGGAGCGACGCATGAATCCGTTTTCGTTTCTAACGCAGATGCTCCGCATCTCCATTCCCTATCTCTTTGCGGCGAGCGGAGGCGTGATCGCCGAGAAGGCTGGAATCGTCAGCCTGACGCTCGAGGGGTTCATGCTGAGCGGCGCGTTCGGGGCGGCACTCGGCACGCACTATACCGGCAGCCCGTGGATCGGTGTCCTGAGCGGAATGTTTGGTGGGCTCGTTTTCGCGATGATCCACGCCGTGGCGACCATCCGCTACCGCGCGAATCAGGTGGTCGTCGGGGTGGCGATCAACCTGCTGGCAATCGGCGTAACGCGTTTCTTTCTCAAGCTGGCGTTCGATAGCTCGTCCAATTCTCCGCGTGTCGAGGGTTTCGGCGGCGACCCGCGCTACGCGGGTTTCGACAATCCACTGATCTGGCTCGGCCTGCTCGCTGGCCCACTGGTCGCGTTCATGATTTACCGGACGGCGTTCGGGCTGCGCATCCGCGCCGCCGGTGAGCATCCCGAAGCGGCGGAAAGCGTTGGCATCAACGTCAGTCTCGTTCGGTACGCAGCGGTCGCGTTGTCTGGAATTCTCGCCGCGCTGGGCGGTGTGTACCTGGCGCTGGATCAGCACCAGTTCACCGACCAGATGACGGCTGGCCGCGGCTTCATCGCGATCTCGGCGGTGATCTTCGGCAGGTGGAATCCGTGGCGGGCGGCTGCCGCCTGCCTGCTGTTCGCGGCGGCTGAGACACTCCAGATACGCCTTCAGGGAAGCCATGCGATCGCTTCGCAGTTCATCGAGATGATCCCCTACGTGCTCACCATCATCGCACTCGCTGGACTCGTCGGCCGGGCTGTCCCGCCTGGCGCGCTCGGCAAGTCGGACGACTAGTTGGCGTCGGTGATGCGGGGGAGGGTTTCCGCGGTGACGCGCGGAAAATTGTTCGTGCTCATCATCACGAACTTCGTGGACATGGTGGGATTGCTGATGGTGATCCCCCTGCTCCCGTTTTACGCGCGCGACATGGGGGGCGGCGGGCTCGTTGTTGCCGTCCTTATAACCTCTTTCACCGCCGCGCAGCTGATCAGCGCGCCGATGTGGGGAAAGTTTTCCGACCGGTACGGCAGGCGGCCGGCGCTGTTGGTTGGACTCACGGCGGCAATGATTGCGTACATTGTGTTCGCGTTCGCCACATCGATCTGGCTCCTGCTCCTGTCGCGCATCGTGCAGGGCGCCGGTGGGGGCACGGTGGGCGTGATTCAGGCGTACGTCGCCGATTCGGTCGAGCCCGACAATCGCGCCAAGGCGCTTGGCTGGCTTTCCGCGGCGACAAACGTTGGCGTTGCGATCGGGCCCGCGATCGGCTCGGCGGCGTTGGTGATGGGACGCAGCGGGCCCGGACTGGCTGCAGCCGCACTATGCCTCGTCAACATCTTCTTCGCCTGGAGGTTTCTCCGCGAGTCACGGGACATGACACAGACTTCGGTGAGCAAGCCCGGCACATCGCGCGCGGCGATCGCGCGGGTGATTACCCACTCGGGTGAGCCGGCGCCGCGCCTGATATGGATCTACGCGATCGCGATGGGCGCGTTCTCCGGACTGATGGCGATCCTTGCACTGTTTCTCGCCGACCGATTCGGGGTCGGCAAGGACAGGATCTGGATCTTCTTCACCTACGTCGGAGCCATTTCGGTGGTGACTCGGGCGGGAATACTGGGGAAGGCAATTGACCGGTATGGAGAGGCGCAGCTTTCACGAATTGGCCTGAGCCTCCTCGCCACCGGACTGGCGACCCTTCCGTTCGCGACGAACTTCTACACGCTCGCCCTTGCGGTGGCGCTCATTCCGCTCGGCACGGCGTTCACCTTTCCGTGCGTGACGTCGATGCTGTCGCGGGTAATCCCGGGCGCCGAACGCGGCCTCTACATGGGAGTGCAGCAGACGTTCGGTGGACTGTCTCGCGTGATCATACCGCTCTGGGCGGGTTTCTCCTACGATCACTTCGGCAAGACCGTTCCGTTCTTTACGTCGGCGGCACTGGTTGTTGGAACGATCTTCCTCGGACTTGGAATCGACGACACGAGAAAGACCAAAGATCTGGTACCGTGACTTTTCGAAGCCGGGCAGACTCGGTCAGGATTCACAACGAGTTCAGAATGCGCTCGCCCATCTCCACCGCATTAGTCGTCGCGTAGTTCGCAAAATTATGGTTGAAGATCAGGTGAACCCGCGGTAATTGAAGGGAAGCACGCCGAATTTCCGGAAGCCATGCCTCCAGTTGCTCGCCTTCGTACAGATACCGGTACCGCTCCGTCACGATGTCATTCTTTGCCTCCCAGGTGGAAACGCGGCGTCCATGGAGGCGAATTATCGCGAGGTCCGCCGTTGTCATCTCCATCGTCGGCGGCATGCTGCTCTCCATCCCGGGCGGGCCGTCCACAGCCACATAGCCGAACGACAGCGATCGCAGGAGCCGGAAGGTGCGCGGCGCAAGACGGTCCGACAGCCAGTCGCCGTATCGCAACTCTACCGACGCCGGCCAGTCGCCGAGTCGCTCGCGCGCATCGTTCAACAGGGTGGCGCTCTCGCGGGTCGGAGTGAACCACCGCGGGTACTGCAGCATGATCGCGCCGAGCTTCCCTGCCTCGCGCAGCGGCGACAGCGCGCCAAGGTAGCGTCGCCAGACTTCGTCGATCACCTCGCGCGAGAAGTGATGCGTGTACACGTTGCGCGCGGCGCGGAGGCGAATCGGCAGATCCTCCCTTAGCCAGGGAGGCAATCGCGCAGGACTGGTCGGATGCCCCGTCAAGAGGGCGTGTGCCTTCACGTCGAAGGTGAAGTGGCCGGGTGTCCGATCCACCCAGCGGCGTGATGTTTCTTCCGACGGCATCGCGTAGTACGTCGCGTCGACTTCGACCATCGACAATTGCGATGCGTAGTAACGCAGGCGATCCTCGGGGCTCCGCGCTTCGCGAGGATAGAACACGCCGTCGGCAAGCAGCGTCGGATCCGTCCAGCCGGCGACGCCGATCGATACTGCGCAGCTCCCCAGCTGAAGAGGAGCTCCGAAACGCGGGCGCACCGCGTCAGCGCGTTCGCGTGACGCGCGCCAACCGGGGTCGTAAACCGGATGCCACCCTTGCTCCACCACAGGTGGAGCAGTCGGCGGCAGCGACTCTCTTGCTTCAAGGTCATCCGGTAGCGTCGCCGGTGGTGCAAAGGTCTGCGCGATCATGGCCGAAACACGCGCAGGGGCGTCGCGCGTGAGCTCGGCGATCAACGACGACTCGGGGAGGTTCTTCCAGTACCGCGCCGGCATTTCGGCGAGCATCGCCGTTCGGTTGAGTCGCGCAGGGTTGAACGTACCGGCGTAGTAGGTTCTCCAGAGATACTCGAGCGAGTCAGCATCGGCCGGCACCTGGTGCCGCTCGATACCGGGCGTCAGGCGAAGCTCTCCGCCGTCCCACTGCGCGCAGCCGTCCGGCGTGAAGATCGACCAGCGCATCGACGGAAAGCGCTCGACAAAGAACTCAGCCGTACGCTCCACAACCCGATGCGCCGGCTCGAACCACGCGACAAAGTGACCCACGC
>DATLXE010000258.1:0-2357 GCA_035575795.1 Gemmatimonadaceae bacterium | reverse complement strand
GGCACATAGACGTACGCCACGCGACCGCCGGTCGCCTTGTCGACCTTCTTCAGGTTCCCCTCGACCCAGTCGCGGTTGCGGAGCGCCGATTCGTTCCCGATGGGAACGACCTGCACCGTGCGTGAGCCTGAGCCGTCTGCGCTCGGCCCGAGGGTGATCTCCACGATCTTGCCGGCCGTGTTTTCGAACAGGCTGTACACGTTCGTCGGTGGACGGAGGTCCTTGCCATTGACCGCCAGCAGGTACTCCCCCGCTCTGGCGTTCACCCCGGGCTCGGTCAGCGGCGCTCTCATCTGCGCGTTCCAGTTCAACCCGCCCAGGACTTTCTTCAGGCGGTAGCGACCGTTCGCGATGTCGTAGTCGGCGCCGAGCAGCCCCCCCGGTACGGTGCGCGGCTCGGTCAGGCTGTCGCCACCGCCGACGTTGTGGTGGCCGACGGCCAGCTCGCTCGACATCCACTGGATGACCCGGTTCAAGTCCCCTCGGGTCACGACGTGTGGCAGAAACGCGGCGTACTTGTCCTTCTGCTTCCCCCAGTCGACGCCGTGCATGTTCGGTGCGTAGAAGTAGTCGCGGTTGATGCGCCACGCCTCGTCGAAGATCTGCTTCCACTCCTGCTGCGGATCGATGCGCACGTCGATCGTATCCACCGCGATCCGCCCTTCGGAGGGCTGGATCGCGCGGGTCGTCGGCACGATCGACCAGGCGGCGCCGTTCTGATACAGCAGCTTCTTGCCGTCCGCCGACACGATGTAGTCGCTTGCCGCAGGCAGCAGGGTCTCGTTCTTGCGCGCGTTCAGATCGTAGCGATTGAGCGACGTCGCCCCGTCGCTGGTGCGCAGGTAGTAGACATGCCCCGCCGCGCCGGTCTGCAGGTTCGAGAGGGTGCCGGCCGTGATGGGCAGGTCCAGGATGCGATACTCCAGGCCCTCGAAATCGATCCGGAACTTCTTGTCGATGGCCTTGGCCCCGGGCTTCTCGTCGGGCGCCTCGACCGGTTTGTCGGCGGGCTTCTCCGCCGCTTTCTCCGGGGCCTTGGTCTTATCGGCCGGCTTGTCGGCGGGCATGTCGCCTGGCGTCTTGGGGTCCGCCAACTTCTCTTCGTCGCTCTCCTTCGCGATGGGCGAGACGACGTCGTTCTGGAGAACGACCAGGTAGATGCCTGAGGTCGCGCGCATGTCGGCGTTTGACTGCGCGAACCAGTCCTTCACCGGGCCCGCATCGGTCGACGCGAAGAAGTAGAGATATTTACCGCTCTTGTCGAACTGTGGATTACTGACGTCGCTCAGCCCATCGCTCACCTGGAAGGATTTCGCCTGCTCGATCGAGTAGGCATGCACGGTCGTGATCCCGGCGGAATTGTCCATTGCGTACGCGAGCCACTTCGAATCGGGCGACCACGCGTAGCTGATGATGATCACGGGCGAATAGATCGGCTGCGAGGCGACCTTCTTCGACACGCCGCTCGTCACGTCGAGCCAATGCACGCTGAGCGAGTTGTCGAAGTAGGCGATCTTCTGTGAATCCGGGGACCACACCGGCGCCTGGTAGTAGCCCTCCCCTCCGACCCGGAGGGTCCGGAGCGTGCCCTTGCCGTCCTGGCTGCCGATGTGCAGTTGATATTCTCCGGACGCGTCCGAGAACCAGGCGATCGAGCGCCCGTCGGGGCTCCACGCCGGAAAGCGGTCGTGCCCGGCCGGCGTGTTCGTCAGGTTGCGGACGTCTCCCTTCTCGCCCGGGACCGTGACGATCTCTCCGCGGAAGCCGAACGCCGCGCGGGCGCCTGTCGGCGACAGCGCGGCCTGGCGGATCCATTTCGCCCCCTTTGCGAAACGCGCGCGCGTCTCACGCAGGTCCGAGGCGACGCCGATCGTCAGCCGGGTGGCCTTCCCTGACTTGGGCTCGAGGACGTGCAGCACGCCGGCCTGCTCGTACACGATGCGGCCGCCGCCGGCAGAGGCGTTCAGCACCGGGAAGTCGGAGTGGGTCGTGACCTGGCGGATCTGCTTGCTCTTCCCGTCGTACGCAAACAGGTTGAACTCTCCTGCCCGGTCCGACCGGAAGAACACAGTGTCGCCGATCCACATGGGGTCGGTGTCGTTCGAGCGTTCGGCGGGCTGCGGGATCTTCTCGATCGCGTGCCCGTTGGTGTTGTAGAGCCACAGTTTCTGCACCGTGCCACCGCGGTAGTCCTTCCACTGCAGGTGGCGTCCCGCGATCGGGTTGTAGGCGATGCGCTGGCCATCAGGCGAATACGTCGCACGTGCGGCATTCGGAATGGGCAGTTGCGATTCCATCCCGCCGGCGACCGGTACGGTGAAGAGCTGCGAATAGCGCCCGGTGAAGGTGGCGCGCTG
>DATLXE010000257.1:0-6422 GCA_035575795.1 Gemmatimonadaceae bacterium | reverse complement strand
GTTGCGCGCGCCGACGGAATCCTGCGGAAGCGGCTGGCCAACGAGGGAGATGCCTCCCCGGTCGGAACGCTCCTCGGCGTAATCGCGGCCGCGGACGAGAACATCGATGCGCTGGTTGGCGGCGGTGCGGCCGCGCCGGCAGCCGCTGCGCCAGCCGCCGCTGCCGCCGACAGCGGCGGGAACACAGATCCCGCTAACGAAGCGGTGGCGGAAACCAGGGAGACGCCCGTCGCGACCGCGGTTCCCGATGCTCCGGCCCAGGCACAGGGCGATGCTTCGACGCCTCCGCAGGAGAAGGCACAGGCGACTGCACCACCTGCTCCGCCGCGACCAGCCGCCGCACCGCCTCGACCGCCAACCCGGCCACCACAGCAGGGGAACGGCGCGCGTCCGGCTGCCAACACCCAGTCAGGCGGACGGCAGCGCTCGTCGCCATTGGCGCGCAGGCTCGCGTCGGAGCGCGGTATCGAGCTCGGAAAAATTCAGGGCTCCGGGCCGGGCGGCCGGGTAGTAAAGCGTGACATCGAGAGCGCGGTCTCGGGCGCGGGTGGGCGCAGTGCGGCGCGATCGGCGGCGGCCGACCGCCTTGCTGCCGAAGGCGATTTCCGCGATGTGCCGCTCACGCAGATCAGGAAGACGATCGCCAAGCGGCTCGCCGAGTCGAACGGCCCCATCCCCACCTTTTTCCTCACCGCCGAGCTCGACGTCACGCGTGCGGCAGAAATGCGGGAGCAGCTCACCGAGATGGGGGACGAGTACAAGGCGTCGTTCAACGACATCATCATCAAGGCGACCGCCCTTGCACTGGCCGAGCACCCCGCGGTGAACGCGCACTGGCTCGGCGACAAGATCCGGCAGTTCAACCGCATTCACGTCGCAATGGCGGTGGCTGTGGAGGATGGTCTCATTACACCGGTACTGTTCGATGCCGACCGCATGCAGCTCTGGGAAATCTCGGCGATGGCGCGTGATCTCGCCGGGCGCGCGCGCGAACGAAAGCGCACTCCCGAGGAGCACACGGGGTCCACGTTCTCCGTCTCGAACCTGGGCATGTTCGGCATCGACCAGTTCACGGCGATCATCAACCCGCCGGAGGCAGGCATTCTCGCAGTCGGCGGCGTCGAGGAGAAAGCGGTCGTGGTAGACGGTGCCGTTACTGTGCGAAAGAGAATGCGCGTGACGATGAGCTGTGACCACCGGGTAATCGACGGAGCGACAGGGGCAAAATTCCTCCAGACGCTGAGACGGCTGATCGAGAATCCGCTGCTGCTGGTCGTCTAAGGAAGAGTTTGCTCCGTTCGTACACTCTTAACTGAAGACTACCTGCCGGGTGCTATCGGCTTCTCGGCTGGTGGCTACGGGCCTTATGGGACCGGGGTTTCGGCCGATCGGCGCACTAGCCAGTGGTCAGGGCCCGCAGCCCACTGCCGTTATCGCTCACCGCCCCTGGCAGGTATTCTTCAGTAAGTATTTCGGTGAAGCCGAAGCGCCCCAGATACTACATTTACCTCCTGTCACCCCTTCGTCCAAATTCAGAAATGGCTTCTTTTGACGTGATTTTCATCGGCGGCGGACCGGCCGGATACGTAGGCGCGATCCGATCCGCACAGCTCGGCATGTCGGTGGCGGTGATCGAGCGCGAAGCACTGGGCGGAACGTGCGTGCTGTGGGGCTGCATACCGGCAAAGGCGCTTCTCGAATCCGCTGCGCTGGCGACAAGAGTCTCCCACGCCGCGGAGTTCGGCGTCACGGTCGGCGAAGTGAAGCTTGACTACGGCGTCGCGATGAAGCGCTCGCGTGGCGTGAGCACCCAGAACTCCAAGGGCGTCGAGTTTCTGTTCAAGAAGAACAAGATCACCTGGATCAGGGGCACCGCAAAGCTGGCGGGCAAAAACGCGGTCTCCGTGAAAAACGCCGAGGGAAAGGAGGAGAGGCACGAAGCGAAAAAGGCTGTCGTCATCTCCACCGGCTCAAGGGTCAAGGGTCTGCCGAAAGCGGGTCTCGAGCTCGACAAGAAGATGGTTCTCTCCTCCGATGAAGTGCTGGTGCTCGAGAAGGCGCCGAAGACGATGGCAATCGTCGGCGCCGGTGCGGTCGGATGCGAGTTCGCCGACGTGTTCAGCGCATTCGGCACGCAGGTTACGCTGATCGACGTCGCTGCCGCGATCCTCCCGCTCGAGGACGCCGACTGCAGCGCCGAGCTGGCAAAAAGCTTCAGGAAGCGGAAAATCGACGTCCTCACCTCGGCGAAGATCAGCGATGTGAAAGTCGGCAAGTCATCGGTTACGATGAGTGTCGAGACGGGCGGCAAGAAGCAGAACCTGGAAGTGGAAAAAGTTCTCGTCGCTGCGGGCCGCGCCCCCAACACCGAAGACCTCGGCCTCAAGGAGGCAGGCGTTCAGCTGAATGAGCAGGGGTTCATCAAGATCACCGAGCGTCTCGAAACGACCGCCAAGGGGATCTACGCCATCGGGGACGTCGCCGGTCCACCGATGCTTGCGCACAAGGGGTCACGGGAAGGTGCCGTGCTCGCCGAGCTGCTCGCTGGCCAGAAGCACGTTCACCTCGTGAACTACGGCAACATCCCAAGTGCCACCTACTGCCATCCCGAAGTCGCCTCGATAGGCATGACCGAGCAGCAGTGCAAGGAGAAAAAGCTGGAATACAAGGTGGGCAAGTTCCTCTTCTCCTCCAATGGACGCGCGCGCACGTCCGGCGAGACGGAAGGCTTCGTCAAGATCATCCGCGACGCAAAGTACGGTGAGATTCTCGGCGCGCACATCATCGGCGCGCACGCAACCGAGCTCATTCACGAGCTCGCCGTGGCGCGGGAGAACGAGTATACCGTCGAGGAACTTGACCTCGCCATTCACGCGCATCCGACGCTCTCCGAAGCGGTCGCCGAGGCGGCGCTCGACTCGCTCGGGAAGATGATTCACGCATGACGATGGCGTCGTGCCGTGGCTGACCGTGAGCTCTGGACGGTCGCCCTCGGCCGCATGCCCTATGTGGAGGCGCTCAACCTGCAGCGCGCTGTCGCCCGCGACAGAATCAGCGGCGCAATACCCCACGATGTGCTGCTGCTGGTAGAGCACGACCCCGTTGTAACCTTCGGCAGATCAACGAAGAAGGGCAACCTTGTCGCTTCCCCAGAGCTCCTCGCTGGCAGGGGCGTCGGCGTCCATGAAGTCGAGCGCGGCGGAGACATCACTTTTCACGGACCCGGACAGCTCGTTGGCTACCCGATCGTCGACCTCAAGCGGCACAAGCAGGATCTGCACTGGTATTTGCGCGCCCTGGAGACCGTGCTCATTGATTCGCTTGAAGCACATGCAATCCCCGGCGAAGCAAGCTCCGGCTTCACCGGCGTGTGGACAAAGGGCCGCAAGATTGCGTCAATCGGCGTGCATGCTCGAGACTGGGTGACGTGGCACGGCTTCGCACTCAATGTGACGACCGACCTGAGCTTCTTCGAGCTCATCGTGCCGTGCGGTATCAGCGGTGTGGACATGACTTCGATGAGCCGCGAGCTGGGCGCCGCCGCGCCAGCAATCGAGGAGGTTTCTGCAACAGTGTCCTCCCGGTTTGCGAAGGCGTTCAAGCTCGAGATTTTCCCGATGCCGCGCGGGGACCTCGTCGGGTGCATGACATGACGGACACGTTGCGCGTGTATCCCGCGCGCGAACGACCGACGACTCCCGGTATGGGTCGCGATTTCGCCGCGGAGCTGAACCCTGAGCAGGCAGCGGCGGCAACGCACGGCGATGGACCACTGCTGATCATCGCTGGCGCGGGCACGGGAAAGACGCGCACGCTCGTCTACCGCGTCGCCCACCTCATCGAGCAGGGCGTACGGGCGGAGCGAATTCTCCTCCTCACCTTCACGCGCCGCGCCGCCCAGGAGATGCTCTCACGTGTCGAGACACTCGTCGGCGGCAGCAGCAAGCGCGTACACGGCGGAACGTTTCACGCGACCGCCCACCGTCTGCTCCGGAAGTATGGTGAAGCCGCCGGACTGGCAAAGGATTTCACGATCATGGATCAGGGCGACTCGGCTGACCTGCTCCAGCTCTCGCGCGCCCAGCTCGGATACGGCGCGAAGGGCAAGCGTTTTCCGAAGAAGGAAACGCTCCAGTACGTCTACTCGCGCCACATAAACACCGGCATCTCGATCGAAGACATCGTGCGCGACGGCTACGCGCAGTTCGTTGAATACCTCGAGGACTTCGGGAAGATCTACGCCGATTACACGAGGCGGAAGCAGGAGCGGAATCTCGTTGACTACGACGACCTTCTCCTCTTCTGGGCACTCCTCCTCGAGGCCTCGCCCGAGCTGGCTGAGCGGATGACGGCGATGTACGATCACATCCTGGTTGACGAATATCAGGACACCAATTCGCTGCAGGCCCGCGTGCTGCGCGGAATGTGCCGCACGCACAGCAACATCACCGTCGTCGGCGACGATGCGCAGAGCATCTATTCGTTCCGTGGCGCCAACTACCGCAACATCCTCGACTTCCCAAAGCAGTTTCCGGGCGCGACGACCGTGACGCTGGAGCAGAACTACCGCTCGACGAAACCGATCCTGGACGTCACCAACACCGTGATCTCGCGGGCGCCCGAGCGCTTTACCAAGAACCTGTGGACCCTGCGCACGGGCGGAGAACCGCCGTGGCTGGTGGCGGCGCGCGACGAGCAACAGCAAACGCGCTTCGTCGTCGACCGCATCCTGGAGCTGCACGAGGAGGGGACGCCGCTCCGCGAGATCGCCGTCCTCTTCCGCGCCGGGTACATGTCGGCCGACCTCGAGATCGAGCTTACCAATCGCAAGATCCCGTTCGAGAAGTGGGGCGGCCTCAAGTTTCTCGAGGCGGCACACGTGAAGGACGTCCTCGCCTTCCTGCGCATCGTGGAGAATCCACGCGACGAAGTAAGCTGGTACCGACTGTTGTTGCTCCTGCCCGGCATCGGGGACGCCACAGCGCGTGCGGCAATCGACTCGATGGCGACGGCTGCCTGGGATTCCGCGGCGTTCGGTCGGTACTCGCCGCCACCGCGAGCACGGGAGGCGCACTCCGCGCTCGTAAATCTTCTCGACGCGCTCCGAACCGGCCACACTCCCGAAGAGGCGCAGGTGACAGCCGAGATCTCGCGCGTCCGGCTGCTTTATGACGGCATCCTCCGCGAGCGCTACGACCGTGTCGAGCCAAGACTCGCGGATCTCGACCAGCTGCAAATCATCGCCGCCGGCTATCCCGACCGCGCGACCTTTCTCTCCGCCCTCGCCCTCGAGCCGCCGCAGGCTACCCAGGACCTTGCCGCGGGCACCGACGAAGAGGATGACCACCTCGTGCTCAGCACCGCTCACTCGGCCAAGGGCAAGGAGTGGGACGCGGTGTTCGTGATCTGGGCAGTCGACGGCTGGTTCCCCTCTGCGCGCTGCCTCAACAACGAGGACGATACCGAAGAGGAGCGGCGGCTCATGTACGTCGCGCTGACGCGGGCCAGAAATAACCTCAGCGTCACGTATCCGCTCAATGCATACTCGTCGCGGCGCGGTGCCGACTATTCTCTCGACCAGCTGTGCCGCTTTTTCGACCGCGGAGTGCGCGAGCGGATGGAACGCGTAGCCCTCGGCGAGGGCGACGCGCCGACGCGGGAGGAATCATTGCCGAAGCAACCCGTACTCGACCTGCGCGCGCTTCTCAGGGGACGATTCGGCGCTTAGCTCAGCTTTTCCACGGAAGTGACTTGGCGTCACTGACCCTGCCACTTGACATCTACCGGTCCGGGCCGCAACGTGACGCACCAGGGGGTTTCTATGCATGGTTCCCGCGTGTTTCGCCCGTCCTTCCTTTTCTGCTGCGTGTTGCTCACCGCCGCCTGTTCCTCAGTCCGTCCCGGGACGAGGTCCGGACCGCCCGCCGGTCGAATCATTACCGAGGAGAAGATCGCCTCCTACGGCGTTAACAACGCGTGGGAGGTGCTGCGAAAGTCGGGCGCCTACCGAATCGTCAGGGATGACGGCGCCACGAATGTACCTAATGTCCGGTCGAAGCGCGGGAGGACGAGCTTCGTCCTCGGTAACAGCGACGTTCCGAGGGTGATCGTCGACGGGGCACGCATAACCGATTTGCGTACCCTGCGCGACATTCCCGCGGAGTCGATTGCGTGGATCCAGCTCCTTGGGGCGATCGAAGGAACGCTGTACGAGGGCACGAACTCAGGGGGTGGCGTAATCCTGATCGTGAGCAAGACCGGCGGCTAGACCGGCTGGCTGATTCGCTCTCTCCGATTGACGTCAGTGAGTCTCGGGCTTGGGCGATAGAAAAAAAACGGCGGGCATAATCTGCCCGCCGTTTTTCGTTCGTTCCCGCCCTGAACTTTACGCGTTCCGGTCGAGGCAACCCATGAAGTTCGGG
>DATLXE010000256.1:0-4104 GCA_035575795.1 Gemmatimonadaceae bacterium | reverse complement strand
AGCATGGAAGTCGGGCTCACGGGCAATGCGCACTAATGCGCCTCAGGCTGACGGCCCGCGTGCGCACTCTCATCTGATCGCACTGAAGATCGACCACGCGCCAAGCACGATCAGGAGAGTCCCCGTCCACCGCGGCACCTGGTCCGCGTATGAAGCCAGTCGAACAAGAGCCTCGCGCGCTCTAGCGGAGTAAACGGCGAGAACGAGCGGGAACGACAACGCGAGCCCGAAAATCGCCATTGTTCCGAAGCCACGCGCGACGTTCGCGGCGCCAAGATTCGCCGCGAAGAGCACGGCCAGGAGCGGAGTCGCGCAGGCTGGAATATTGAGCCCGAACAGCAGTCCGGCGGCAGCCGCGCTCGGCGGGCGACCCAATTTCGGGCCGAGCCTTCGCGTAAGAAGCCGCTCGTGACCGGATAAATAGAGCATGCCCACCAGCGCATACAGAACGCCCAGCCCGATCCAGAAAGCACGCTGATAAGAAAGGAAAGGGAGACCAGCGAGCGCGGCGACGACCCCCAAACTGCCGAGCACAAGAGCTCGTGTACCGGCGAATACGATGGTTTCGAGTTTCACCGCCGCCGCTGACTTTCCCTCCAGATACTTTACGAAGAGTGCGCTCGATCCGATGCTGCACGGCTCTATGAATCCCAGCAAGCCGAGAAAAACCGCTGCGGTTATTTCCGGCGTCACCGCGGAGATGCGGCGGGCAAGCCTGCAACACCGTCGAGGCACCCATCGCTACAGCGGCGGATGCCGCCGCAACTGCCTGTCAACGAGCCACGCCGACGCCGAGCCCGCGAAGCGTCTCAGCGTTCACCTCGCCCTGGTGGCAACAATCGGCAAGTTGTCCGTCAACGGCGACCGCTGGTACGCGCTTGACGCCGTAACCTCGCGCTTTGGATTTGCCGGCGTCGCTCTTCATGTCGAGCACGGTGATGTCGCAGCTGTCGCACGCGACGTCGCGCACCGTTCGCAAAGCCTCCTCGCAAAGAGGACATCCCGCACTGAAGAAGTCGATCTTTCTCCTTGTCATCTGTAAAACCTCCATATGGTTGTAAAACTGATTGACTCATGCTGAACGTCAGATGCGATGTTACGGGCGCCCCGCGTCCAACGCTTCAATTATTGCGCACCGCTCCGATGATTCGGAGCGCTTGCACGCCGTAACGAGCCTCCGGAGAGAGTCACGGATACTCGAGAGTTGAAGGATCTTCTCATCGATATCCGATATCTTTGCCGCGGCAACGTCGCGAACCTCCCTGCAGCTCGGGGCATGTTTACGAAGCGCGAGCAGCTCTTCGATCTCGGCAAGCTTGAATCCGAGCGTTTGCGCGTGCTTGACGAACCGGACCAGCTCTACGACATCCGGCGAGTATTCACGGTAGCCCGATTCCCGGCGTCGCGGGGCCGAGAGAAGTCGTCGCCGCTCGTAATACCGCAGAGTCTGGATATTCACCCCGGCGGCAGCCGCCACTTCGCCAATCCGCATTTCAGTCCTCTGTCAGCTGATGCCCATGATACACCCTATACCTTGGTATAGAGTCAAGGGGGAACCATTCGGCGGGCTTCCGTCTTTTTGATATGAAGTGCGGTTATTGCGGGTAAAGCGGCGACTCGGCGTGCATATTCCAGTGCGAGGTCGAGGCGTACAACAATTCCTTAAAATGAGGTGAGCGATGCGATTGCTAACGACTGTAGCATGCGGAGCCGTGATGACCCTGGCAGCCTGTACCTCCGAGAAGAAAGCGGCAGGCATGGCGGATACGACGGTCGCCGCCGGACCGAATGACATGGGAGGAATGCGCCCGGGCTCTTCCATGCCCATGACTCACTCCGATACGGTGGCACAGCGTGCGAGCGCGGATATCGAACAGTTTGCGTCAGCGCCGGCGGACCGCGTAAAAACCATGCTTCCGGCCCACACAAGGGCCGTGGAAGACCTGATCGCCGACTGCGAGCAGATGATGCGGGATATGAAGATGACGCCGCCCGCAAAATGGAATAAGGCAACTGCGGAGCTTCGATCCGACCTCAGTCGCATCGGAGGAATGGATCCCTCACAGCTTAAAGCATTCATGCCTGGGCACCGGGCTCGCGTTGAAGGGATGCTCGAGATGCGGCGTGACATGATGAAGATGTGACCACGGCCGATCCACCCGCCCTATGAGTTTCGCACTCCCCGCTGCGTAACTCTTTCCGCGGTGGACTGTGCAAACGGCATCGTCAGAATGCGCGGCAGCGTGAGCTCGTCCGGGTCGCGGTAACTGGAGAGACCGATGGTGACTTCGTCTCCGGTTCCGTGCGCCCGCAGCGTGTGATGGATCGTATCCCAGATAGTGAGACCGCTGGACCAATTCGAGTTCAGGTCGTCGTGTTCGACCGAGTGATGAATCCCGTGCAGGCGCGGAGTCATGATTATCCGGCTCAACCATTTCTCCGTGCGGGTTGAAATCCGCACGTTGGAATGGTGGAACATGACGGAGAGCATGAGCAAGCCCTGGTAGAGGGCGAGAGTGCGCGGAGTCACGCCGATGACGACGATCTGAGCCGCACGCCAGGGAATGGAAGCGGCAAGCTCACCAAAATGAAAGCGCAGAGCGGTAGACGCGTCCAGGTCGAGATCGACGTGATGGACAGCATGAAATCGCCAGAGCGCCGGCACTCTGTGCTCGAGCACGTGCCAGAGGTAAAGAGTGTAGTCGAGCAGCGCCACGCCCAGAAGAGTTTCGAGCCAACGAGGTAACGAGAGGCGTTGCAGGAGCCCGAGGCGCCGCCGTTCCACGAGCCTGGCGAGAGGAACTGACACGGGCCGCTCGGCAAAGTGAAGAAGCGCAGCGCTCACTCCGGCGACACCGATATTACGCGCAACGCGACGCTCTTTCGATTCGACTGTGTTTCGCAGACTCCGCCTGCGCTCCAGCCACAGGAGCAGCCCAAAAGCTGCGACCATCCCTGCCGTTCCCGAGCGCCCGCTCCTTTTCGGATCCATGCCGTTACAGACTGGCAAGCGCGGGGCCACGCACAGCACTACAGGAAATCGCAATGTTTGGTATCCTTCCTGACAGGTTCCGCCGCGCACCACACGACGACGCGTTGTACGACCTCAGGAGCTCGAACGGCCATGGCTTTCATCCGCTATCTCGACGACACCGAGCTACCAGCCGCGAACCGAGTGCCGGACACGGACAACATCCTTCGCATCCACGGCGTGCATCCCGAGGTGATGCGGCAACACTACGACCTATACGTCGAGATGATGCGCGGCGCCGGACCCCTGAGCCGCCGCACGCGCGAGATCCTGGCGGTGCGCGTATCGGCGTTGAATCAGTGCCGTTATTGAATTCAGCATCACGGAGCGGGCCTCCGTCGCATTCTTACCGCGCAAGGTTTGCCGCGCGATGCGCAGAACCGATTGGTCAACGCGCTGTTGCTTGAGCAACTGGAGCCGAGCCCGTTCGATGAGCCCGAGCTGGCGCTACTCGCCTACGCCGATGCGCTCACGCGCGACCCATCATCCGTCAGCGCGGCCGACATCGAGAAACTGCGCGCGGCCGGTTTGAACGACCGCGCAATTCACGATGCCTGCACGATCATCGCGTACTTTGCGTTCGTGAACCGGATTGCCAACGGACTCGGCGTGGAGCTCGAATTACCGTAAACTTTATCTGGGGAAACGGAATCCACCGTTCGCAACTTGGACGCAGTAGAAAAAGCCCCACAACACAAAGCACTGTAAGGACTGCACTTATTTCAGTCGGGGCGCCCGGATTTGAACCGGGGACCTCCTGCTCCCAAAGCAGGCGCGATACCGGGCTACGCTACGCCCCGAAGTGAGCGCAAGTTACTATAGCCGTCCATCGGCGCGCAACGCGCTCAGCAGAGCGCGAAATGCACGTCCCCGATGCCCGCGCGACGCCGTAAGCGCGACTGACGACTCCGCAAACGTCCCACCGAGCTCCGGGGCCTCGAAGTACGCGTCGTAGCCGAATCCACCCGCTCCCCGCGGCTCAGCGAGAATGCGCCCCTCGACTTCGCCGCGCACCAGCGTCTCGTAGTCTCCGTCCTTGTACACCGCGACGGATACGTAGCGCCCCGTATCCG
>DATLXE010000255.1:0-2642 GCA_035575795.1 Gemmatimonadaceae bacterium | reverse complement strand
GGGTGTCAGCAGAATCCCACGATCTGTCTCTACCGCCAGGACGCGGTCGCCGGCCTCCATCCGCAGGCGGTCGGCCATGTCCTTCGGGAGTGTGGCGCTCACCGAACCGCCAGCCTGGCGAAGGGTCACTTCCTTGGTCATTCTGGCATGGTAGCATATTAGTGCTACGGTTCTTCTCAGGCGAGGAGGATCTGACTCAAGCCGTACTGGCACGTGCCGCGCAGAACTTCCGGTGAGAGACTGCGGTCCGGCGGCATCCGCGCAGCTTCGCGAACCGTGTCGGTGACCTCCTCGAACAGCGTGCGCGCCAGCTTCTGTGCCTGCCTGGCGGTCTTGTCCGGCATCTGGGGACGGACCTGGTCGGTCCACACGCTGCGCAACTCGTCCTGCGCCCCCCCGAACAGTTCGAGGGTGTCGTGAATGTAGAGCACGTCCTGGGCCTGTTTGTTCGGCTGCCGCTTGTCGTGGATCAGCAGCTTCTGGACAAGGAAGCTGACGGGATTCGGCAGCAGGACGTCGGCGCATCGTTCCAAGGGAATCTTCACCTCCTGGCCCAACTGCACGGACCATTGGGCAATCAGCAGGAGGTCGAGATGCCGGAGCTTCTGCGCCGTGATGCCGGCCTTCGCCGCGGCAACGTCACGCTTGCCGTTGCGCTTTATTTCTCCTCTATGGAGCGGCGCTAGAAACTCGGCATAGAACCCTGCATCGTCAGCGAGATTGTAATGGGTCACAGGTGGCGCGTCTTCCCCGTGGAACGTTCGCGAGAAGCCCGCGAGCGCGAGCGCCTCGCGGATGTCTCCAATTACGGGAGCGTCCAGCGACAGTGCGAGATCCACGTCACGTGTTCTCAGCGGAACGTACTTCGGGTTGCCAGCCAGTGGATGGAGTCGGTGGAGTCGATGTGCCCAACCGCCGACGATCACGAGGTGCCCGAGCCATGGGCGGAGGGCTTCGATAAGGCGCGCGAAAGATGCGGCGTCCTCCGCGTCATGCCCCCTTGCTTATAATCGGTTCGAGTACGCGCCGTCGGATCAAATCGGCTTGCTCGCGGCCTCGCGCGGGATCGGAAGAAACGTCCAGCCAGACCTGAAGGACGTCGGAGGCGGCAACGCCTCCCGGCCTGACCATTCCACGGAACACTGACTGTGGTGCCGGGGCCTGACGCATGAGAATGTCCGGCGATTCACCCGGCTCGCACGGCCGTAGATTCTTCCAGGCCGCCAGATTTGATGGCCGCACGCGTTCAACGTAGATGTGTGGCGGTACTCCGTGGACGAATCCGAGCTTCAACGCATCGGCTGCGGCAAACAAGGCCAGACAGGCTCGGCCACTGTTGACGATTTTGCGCAATTGGGATTCAGGGTTGCCGGGAAGCCGGAAGCGCATCAGGACCTCCTTGACGCCGCGGTCGCTTGAGCCCTGCCATCGCAAGAACAGGTGCTCGCGTCTGACGAGTTGCAGGAACGAGGACGACTCGCGAAGGTACCCCTCCTCGCGCAATTGCTGCACGAAGCGAAATGCGCTCATGACTGATACCTGTGCCGCGCGGGCAAGCTGTGAGGCATCTCGATGCTGGCCTCGTGGTGCCGAGAGCAGTGCGTCCGGCAGCTCGTTCGCGAGCACGACCTTGAGCATCCACTGATTGAGATCTGAGAAGAGGTGGCGCGACTCACGGATGGACCCCGAGCGTGGGGCGGCCGAGGGTCCGGATGGTTCTGCGTTTAGATCCTGCAAACCCGGGCCGCCATCGAACATTCTCAGGCCCTCGAAGTCGAAGACCCCCACCGCCACGTCGGGTGCGTATTTCCGGGCGAATTCGATGACCTGTTCCGCCGCGCGCCTTGGAATCCGTGGTGCGCTCACGACAGCCAGGCGACCGGCGTTGCGGCTGGCGCCCTGCGCGACCTGAAGCGCGGCCTGGGCGAAGAGGGGAATGAGTCGATCGCTGCGTCCTTCCGATCCGGCCTTGAGCTCGATGGCATACGAGGCATTGCCGCGCCGAGCCAGCAGATCAGCTTCGAACGGGCTCGCGCGCCGAAGGGATTTGACCTTCCACCCGCCTCCAGAAAGGATGAGCTTGAGTTGCTCCGCGGCGGCTCGCCAGCGTTCACCTTGTAACGATTTACAAATGAATTTGCTATTTTCCATCGGCCACGTTCAATCGCCCCATCATAACACGGCCGTGTTAATTATCATGGCCGTGATATCTAACATGGCCGTGGTGAGCGGATACAGCGTCTCCCAACCGTCGCCCACTAGACCTAGGAACCCATCTGCCAGGGGCGAGCTATACATCGGCAGCTGAACCGTGTTGCACAGTGGCTTTGCAACCCTGCCTTTGCAACCGTGGCTGTGCAACCGCGGCTTAGAACCGTGGCTAGTACACGCCCTCGACCACCGTGGTCGCGAACTTTGAGAATGGCCGGACATTCCGTACGCCGTCCCACGGATACTGCGCGCACGGAGCCTCGCGCTCGGCTTCGTCGCGCTCCAGGAAATGCGGCATGAAGAACTCCCTGGTCAGCGTCGTGAGCCGCACGCGGCCGGTGCCGCCGTAGTCGACGAGCTGGTCCGGCTGATCGGGCTTCACGACTTCGATCATGGCGCGGGGCGCGGGGGGGTAATAAATGATCGCGTAG
>DATLXE010000254.1:0-9483 GCA_035575795.1 Gemmatimonadaceae bacterium | reverse complement strand
TTCGCGACGCAGCATGATCCAGATGCGCACGTAGCCGAACCGAGGCCGCGCCTGCGCGATCTCACGAATCCGCATGCGGAGGGCCGAGGTATCGCGGGCCTGCGAGCGGTAGTACCAGGTGTTGGGGCAGATGTCCCCGAGCGCGCACGCGCGCCGGCAACTCACCTGATAGCGGTCTTGGATCCACTGCGCCAGCTCCCGTCGGCGAGCTGGCTTCAAGCTTTTTTTCGGATCACCTCCTGGAGAATCTGCTTGTCCAGCGTCAGGTCGGCCACCAGGCGTTTCAGTCGCGAGTTCTCCTCGCGCATCTGTCGCAACTCTCGCACTTCGGAGACGCCCAGGCTGCCGTATTTTTTCTTCCAGAGGTAGAACGTCGCCTCCGCGATACCGATCTGCCGACAGACGTCGGCGACGGGTGTGCCGCCCTCCGCCAGGCGCAGCGTGTAGGCGACTTGCTCTTCCGTGTAGCGCGACTTCTTCATCGCTTCTCCTTCCCCCATGGGGTGGGCCGAAGCGACCGTACTCTACTTTTCACCCGTCTAGAAAATCTGGGACAACGTCAGCACCGGCATCTATCGCGTGGCCGCGACACCGGCGCAAACCAAGACAATCGCGTACTGGCTAGCGGGCACGCACGTCAGGGCTGGGTAAACGCGGCCTCTTTCCAATGTGAAAATCGGCAGCGTCGACGAACGCCGACATCGCCGGCTTGGTGTCCGCGACGACAAGCGGGAAGAGTGTCAAGGTCAACGAGGGGTCTTACCGGATGCCGTTCAAGATGACGATCACGCGGTAGGACAACACGATTGATGCGCTAAACAGCAGCAACGCCGAGGGAAAAGATGATCGCCTTCAAAGGTGACGGCTTCTTGGCGCAAGTCCGAGGTGCGGTGCTTGCCATCCGGCGAGAAAAACGTCGCCTGTTTCCGGCAAAGTGTCCTGCTTAAGTATCCGCATACTGCCGTCCTTCACGGCAATTGCGTAATTTGGTGAGTAAAGTCGTTCGACGAGATCACAGTCGCGATCCATCTGCCGTCAGGGGACCCATGGCGTGGCGCGAGCCACTTTGCGTGGCCAGCTTCGTACACCCGACGGGGGTTCGCCACTTGGACGAGAGGCATTCGATCAGAACAGACTGGCGGGGTGTTCTTCCTGTGGGCCCGCGTCATCCCCTTCTCCATCTCCACCGCAGTTGGTTTTATCGCACTATTCGGCGTCGCCGTGTTGAACGGTCTCGTGATGATCACCTTTATCAACAAGTTGCGTGAGGACGGACGGCCGCTGGAGGAGGCCATCCTGCAGGGAGCGGTCGCGCGGCTCCGACCGGTATTGATGACTGCACTGGTTGCGTCCCTTGGATTCCTGCAGAAGGCGCTGGCGACCGGCCGCGGCGCCGAGGTGCAGCGGCCGCTCGCCACCGTCGTGTCTGGCGGCATTCTGTCTTCGACCGCGCTGACGCTCCTGTTGCTGCCGGCGCTCTACCGGCTCTTCGCGCGCGACCGCGGGGAGGGTGGGCCGGGCGCGACGAGCTCAAGATAACCACAATCGCCCCGAGGCGACCCTGATGGCGATGCTCTCGTGCCACGCCCGCGGATCGTGTCTCCGGCTCGGCATTCCTCTCCTGGGGCCACGAGTGTCCTCGGTCCGCTTTCAGATGATAATCTCGCTCATCGCCTCGAAGACCTGTCTGCAGTGTGGTACCACAGCTCCGCCTCGGCATGGGCGTTGCGCGCGGTGCGGTGTGCTCGTCGACGGTGACGGGCCCACGGTGGCGGCCGGGGTCATGACGCCGGTCCCGGGGCCAAACGCCCAGGGTACGGAAACGGCGGCTCCCGCGACGCCCGAGTGGGCCGGAACTCCCTGGGATGAGATGACAGCGGCGGGCGCCGTCGAAGACGGGGCGACGCGACATCTCCCGCCGCCACCGACCTTCACATTGAGCGTCGGGCATGACTTCGGTGCCCGATACCACATCATCAGGGTGCTCGGCACCGGCGGCATGGGGGCCGTCTATCAGGCTTGGGACAAAGTGCTCGAGGTCGCGGTCGCGGTCAAGGTGATCCGGCCCGGAGCGACTCTCACTTCCAAAGAGGCGGATGCGCTCGAGCGTCGCTTTAAGCGCGAGCTGCTGCTGGCGCGGCAAGTCACCCATCGCAACGTCGTCCGCATCCACGACCTTGGTGAAGTCAACGGCATCAGCTACATCACGATGCCCTACGTCCAGGGCTCGGACCTGGCGACGATCCTGGCGCGCGACGGCCCAATGTCCGTGGAACGAGCGCTCGGCATTGCCACACAAGTCGCCTCAGGCCTCGAGGCCGCCCACGAAGCGGGTGTGGTGCATCGCGATCTGAAG
Source organism: Gemmatimonadaceae bacterium (assembly GCA_035575795.1). Classification (GTDB taxonomy): domain Bacteria; phylum Gemmatimonadota; class Gemmatimonadetes; order Gemmatimonadales; family Gemmatimonadaceae; genus UBA4720. The sequence continues at coordinate 7,127 of DATLXE010000254.1, read as the reverse complement.
CCAGCCAACATCATGGTCGACGCCGACGACTGCGCGCTGATCATGGACTTCGGGATCGCACGGTCGACGTCAATGGCCACAGGATTCGCCATGACGGTGGCCGGCGCTGTCATTGGCACCCTCGAGTATATGGCGCCTGAACAGGCCCAGGGCGTGACCGTCGATCAACGTGCGGATATCTACTCCTTCGGGTTGATCCTCAACGACATGTTGCTTGGGCGCCGGCGCGCGGGCGCCAGCACGTCGCTAGCCGAGTTGATGAAGCGCATGCAACACGCGCCGCCGCCACTGCGGTCGGTGAACCCGGTCATTCCCGAACGGGTCGAGTCGGTCGTCACCAAGTGCCTCCATCCGGATCCGGCGGCCCGCTACCAGTCGATGACAGAGGTGCTGGCGGCACTCGACACCGATCAGGTGAGCCAAACGGTTTTGGCATCGCCTCCGGGGACGGTTCAACCACTTTCTCCGCGGACGCGACCCAACGTCCGCGCGAAGTACGCGTTGCTGGTGGTGATCGGCCTCGCTGTGGTGCTCGGCGGGGCGACATGGGTCTGGCGTGACCGACCTCCGAGCGCATCTGCGCCGCCGCCCCAACTGACCAGCGGGCCGACCGTCTCGTTGGCGATTCTGCCGTTTCGCAACGCCTCGGGCGATCCCACGCTCGATTCGCTGGGATCGAATGTCAGCCAGGTGCTCGGCACCATGCTCGGCCAATCGTCGCAGGTGCGCACCGTGCCTGCCGACCGTCTGCACCAGGTGCTGCGTGATCTTCGGATCGAGCCGACGGCCATGCTCGCGCCCATCGAGTTGGTGCGAGTCGCCGACCTCACCAACGCTCGGCGCGTGCTGTGGGGCCAGTACGGACGATTTGGCGAGGCCGTGCGGATTGACGCGACGCTCCAGGATCTTGATAGAAATGTCAGCGTTCCCCTCAATGCCATGGCGGCCAACGAGGCGAGCCTGCTCACGGCCATCGAAGCACTCGCCGCACTCGTTCGCGAGGACCTGGCGCGCGGTTCTCCTGATGTGCTGAGCGAGCTGACGTCGACGGCATGGAAGCCGTCGACCAACTCGTTCGACGCGCTTCGCCTCTATAACGAAGGCGTGCAGCTCACACGACAGGGGACGCACCAAGCGGCGTTGAAAAGTTTCGAGGCGTCGGTCAAAGAGGATCCCGGCTTCGTGCTTGGACTGTCGGCCCTGGCCCAGGCACATTCGGCGCTCGGCTACGACAACGAAGCGGCGCAATTCTCTCGGCGTGCGATGAGCCTCAGTGACGCGCTGCCGCCGCAGGAAAAATATCTGATTGCCGCCACCCACTACCGCATCACCGGTGACACGCCGAAGGCCATCGAGTCATACGAAAATCTGGGGCGAGCCACGCCGAACGACCCGGTGGTGCAATTCGACCTGGCGACGCTCCACGAACAAGCCGGAGAGTTGGACAAGGCGCACGAGCGGTTGGTCAACGTGATTGCGCTCGATCCGAAGTTCGTCGAAGGATTACTGGCGCTGGGTCGGGTCCAGATCAAGCGCGGTTCGCCGCAAGACTCGCTCGAGCCACTAAATCGTGCGTTGACGTTCGCGATCGACCTGAACAACGACGAGGCCCGCGCCAACGTCCTACAGGCCACCGGTATCGCCTACAAGTCTTTAGGCCGCTTCGAGGAAGCGCAGCGGCGCTACCAGGAGTCGCTCGAGATCAAGCGCAAGCTCAATAACAAGCGCGGCATGGCCGGCAGCCTCGGTGAGATCGCGCAGATTCAGGCGCTGGTCGGTACATCGCGCGAAGCCGAAATCAGTTACAAGGCGGCACTGGCGCTGCAACGGGAAATCGGCGACAACTCCGGGACGAGCATCACCCTCACCAATCTCGCGTCTCTGTTGACCGACAATCTCGGTCGTCCAGACGATGCACTGCCGTTGTTGCGCGAAGCGTTACAGATTCGGCGGGCCGCCGGAAACCCGCGGGGCGAAGCGCTCGTGCTCAACAACATCGGCAGCGCCTATCTCTCCAAAGGCGAATTCTCCGAGGCGCAAACCTACTTCGAGCGGGCACTCGAGATCCGCGAGAAGACGAAGGTGCCGAGCGAGCTTGCCGACACGCTGCACAATCTTGGCCTCACGCTCTCGAACATGGGCCAGTACGAACCCTCGCTTGCGCGTTATCACCAGGCACTCGAGCGGCGACGCGAGGCCGGCGACAAGCGCGGCGCCGCGATCGAGTCATACAGCATCGGCACGATTTTCGACTATTTGGGCCGCTACGGCGCGGCGGTTCGGTCGAAAGAAGAGGCGGTGCGAGCGTTTCGCGAACTGAAGCTGACCGACGTGTGGTGGGCAGAGATTCTCAGCGGCGCCGGCAATAGCCTCAGCCTGAGCGGACGTCTGGACGATGCCGCCAAGATGCTGGATGAGGCGCTCAAGGTTGCGCGCGGGCTGCAGAATCCCAACACGATCGCGCAGACCCTGCGTTTTCAATCGGAACGGGCGTTCTACAGTGGGGCTCTGGAGGGCGCGACCCGACTGGCCGACCAGGCCACACAGGCCGCCGGCAGGACCGCCGATCGAAGCCTGGTGCTCCTGGCACAAGCGAACGCCGGCAGGGTCGCGGTCGCACGACAACCGACCAGCGCGCTGGCCGGGAAGCTGGCAAGCCTGGCGCAGGACGCAGACACGCTGGGCCTGAAATCGCTGGCTGTCGAGTGCGCACTCCACCGTACCGAGGGACTGCTGGCCGTCGGGGATCGCTCGCGGGCTCGACAGGAAATCGACCGGACGCTGGCCAAGGCGGAAACGCTTGGCTTCCGCCTGCTGCTCGCGAAGGCCCACTACCTGCGTGGTGAAGTCCTTCGACTGGGCGGTGATGCTGAGGCGCGCCGTGACTACGCGAGGGCGCTGCGTTTGATCAACGACATCAGCGCCGAAGACGGAAGTCGCGAGGTGTTGAAACGCGCCGACATCGCCAAGATCCATGGCGAATCGGCGAGGTGGTCGAAGGGCGCCTGAGACGGCACGCGCGCGTCAATCCGTGGCGCCTCAGCGCTTCAATTGCAGTCGACATTGCCGATACCACGCGGCCCCGAGTCCGCCCGCGAGCAGAAAGGGCGTGCAATGAAGTCAACCGAGTGCGCCGCGGCTTCCGCCTGTCCTGCGCCCGCTCAGCGATCCGACGCGATTTCCGCCCGGTCTGCGCGCCAGCCCGCTCGCGCGGCTCGACTTGGCCGAGCTGGAGTCCGCTCACCGTGCCCGCGCGCCCGCCCATTCCTGCTCCGTGTCGTAGACCCCCTGGTAAAATGCGGTTTGACTAGCGGTGGATTCGTAATTGACGATGAGAGATCGGCCAAAATGATGAGCCTCGATCGTTAATTGTTTCTCCGGTAAGGTTTTATGAGCGCTGAGTGTGCGGACCCCAATTGCCGGCCTTTTGAGACTTGTCGCCGGTGGCCCCTTCTAGGGCCATAACCGACCATTCCGTAGCATCGCGTGGCCCCTGGATAATCATAAGTCTTGAGTTCCGACCCGAAGCGATCGCCTGGAAACGCCGTCGGCGATGCGGGGCACGACGTGATCGCACCCGCTGCGAGCCCTGCGCCAGCCGATAACAGCGCGAAGATAAAAGCGACGCTCGCTACCTATTTCCTCGATAGCACCCTCGCACTCTACCTGCTCAGTGCCAATCCCATCCATCTGTGGCGGATGTATGAAATCGCACGTTGGGGCGGCATACCGATTCCTGGTGAGGTGCTGAGCTACTTCGACAAAACCGCGAAATCGCTTATTGCAGACCCAGGCCCCTCGTCTCCAAAAGCCATTGCCGAAGCGGTCGGTTTGGGAACCAGGGGAGGCCGTTCGAAAGCGCACCAGGCGCGTACCGACCAAAGGAATTTCGACATCGTGAGGCGAATCCTCTCGTTTCAGGAACGTGCTACGAACGGCGACGCCCAATTTGGCCTAGAAGATGATCTTGGGATCATGCAGCGGGTGGCAGAGGAAAATGGCTTGTCGCTCGACCGCGTGCGAGCTGTGTACTACGAGATCATGACGAGCGCTCGGCGCGGTATAGATTCGAGCACCTAGAGACTGCTGCGCGCGGCCAATCGCGCCATAAACCATTTTCTTCAGTCGCCGCATGAACTCAGCCAGTTAGCAACAAACGACTGAGGCCGGACCTGCCCTATTTATTAGGGGCATGAAAAATCGAGTCCGCACACCCACGCGCGCGTCGCGGCGCACGGCGCCGGTCGGAGTTCTTGCCGACCTGAAACCTGATCCCCGGAACACCAATCTCGGAACGGACCGAGGTCGGCTCGCCCTCGGTAGCTCCCTACAGCAATACGGCGCCGCTCGCAGCATTGTGATTGATCGCCACGGAGCAATCATCGCCGGCAACAAGACGGTCGAGGAGGCGAAGCGGCTCGGTATCCCGTTGCGTGTCGTGGAGTCTGATGGCGGATACCTGATAGCAGTACAGCGCGTCGATCTGGACCTTGCCACGGATTCACGCGCGCGTGAACTCGCGATCGCCGACAACCGCGTCGGTGAACTCGATCTCGAATGGGACGTCGAGATGCTCAAGGCGTTGCAAGCCGAGGGGCTCGACATGTCGGCATTCTGGACCGACGCGGAACTGGCCGAACTGTTTACCGATGCCAGCCCAGGCCTCACCGATGAGAACGCCGTCGTCGAACCGGCGGAGACGGACATCGCCGTGGGCGAACTCATCCTTCTCGGCCATCACCGCCTCCTGTGCGGCGATGCTACGTCAGCCGCCGACGTCTCCAGGCTCCTGAACGGCGCGTCACCACGGCTGATGACCAGCGACCCACCGTTCGGGGTGAACTACGCCCCCGCCTGGCGTCATCGTGCGGCGCCGCAACAGCGGACATCCGTCGGCCGCGTCATGAACGACGATCGCGCCGAGTGGACGGATGCCTGGAAGCTGTTCCGCGGCAGCGTCGCATATGTGTGGCACGCCGGTCTGAAGGCGTCACAGGTGGCGTCTGACCTGGAGGCCGCGGGCTTCACGCTCCGCAGCCAAATCATTTGGCAGAAGCAACACTTCGCGCTGAGCCGCGGTGACTACCACTGGGGACATGAACCGGCGTGGTACGCCGTGCGCGGCAAGGGCCGCTGGTGTGGTGATCGACGCCAGTCGACCGTCTGGGAGGTTGCCAATCTCAATCCGATGGGCGGGACCCGTGGCGACGACAATGCCGTCACCGGCCATGGCACGCAGAAACCGGTACGACTCTTCGAGATTCCCATGGCGAACCACACCGTCGCCGGGGAGGCGGTCTTTGACCCATTTGTGGGCAGCGGCACGGCAATTATCGCGGCAGAAAAACTTGGCCGCGTCTGCTTCGCGTTGGATCTGGATCCGAGGTACGTCCAAGCCGCGGTGTCGCGCTGGGAGGCGTTCACGGGGAAGAAAGCCGTGCGCCAGACGGGTCGGCGTGTAGCGAAGCGGAGGGCCAAATGAGCCCGATGGTTCGCCGTCGACGTGGTCGTGGCGGTCAGGGCGGCCACGAGCCTCGCGCGCGCATCCGCACGCGCGAACTCCGCGCCATGGAGTTGACCGTCCTGGGGTGGTCGCAGCATCAGATCGCGGCCGATCTCGGCATCAGTCAGGCCGCGGTCTCGAAGATCCTCACGCGCGTCGAACAGCGCGTGCTTCAAGAACTGCTCACGGTGGTGGAGCGGCAGAAGGTCCGGCACACCCTCCGACTTGAACACCTCTTCGCCGAATCCATTCGCGCGTGGGAACACAGCAAGGCGGACACGACCAAGCGCCGTCAACGGAAGACCCACACACGCGACGGCGGCGCCGGCGCGACGGTCGCCGAGGTCGTCGTCGAGAACCAGCACGGGGATCCGCGCTACCTCGATGAAGCGCGCAAGGCACTCGCCGATCATCGAAAACTGTGGGGCCTAGATGCGCCGCAGAAGGTGGACCTGCGCCCCATCCGCAATCCCTACGCCGGCATGACGGAAGAAGCCCTCCGCGACGAACTCGCCAAGCAGGCGCGCCTGCTCCCTGCGGGCCAGCAGACGCTGCCCGTCCCATCCGATCACATTGAGTAGCCCCCCGATGAATCACGATGACTCACTGCGTAAACAGGCGGCGCTGCAAGAGGCGTTACTGACACGCCAAGCCGAACGCTCACTCCGAGCGTTCGTCGAACACGCGTGGCCTGTGCTCGAACCCACGACGCCGTTCCTCGACAACTGGCACATCGACCTCATTTGTGAGCATCTGGAGGCCATCACGGCGGGGCAGACCACCAAGCTGCTGGTGAACCTGCCGCCTCGCTACATGAAATCGTTGTTGGTCTCGGTCCTGTGGCCCGTCTGGGAATGGGTGGCGCACCCGAGTCGACGTTGGATTTTCACGAGCTACAGCGAGACGCTGTCACTCAAGCATTCGCTGGATCGCCGGACGCTCATCCAATCCGATTGGTTCCAATCCCGGTGGGGGCACATCGTGCAACTCGCGCTGGATCAGAATCTGAAGGGCGAATTTCACAACACCGCGCGCGGCGTCATGGTGGCGACGTCGACGGGCGGGTCGATCACCGGTAAAGGCGGCAATCGCATCGTGATCGACGACCCGCACAACCCGCTCCAAGCGGAGAGTGAGGCCCAGCGGGAGACGGCCATTAGCTATTTTCGTCAGACCTTGTCGACGCGACTGGACGATAAGAAGCGAGATGCGACCGTCGTCGTGATGCAATGCCTCCACGAGCGGGATTTATCCGCGCTGTGCGAGGACCTCGGATTCGAGACCGTGCGCTTGCCGGCCGAAGCGGAAGTCCAGACGACCATCGTGTTCCCGGTGTCGGGTCGCACGTTCGTCCGGGAGACCGGTGATGTGCTCTGGACGGCGCGTGAGAGCCACCTGGAGCTCGCGGCGCAGAAACGTGTGCTTGGCTCTGAAGCCTACGCCGGCCAATACCAACAGCGGCCGGTGCCGGCCGGGGGTCTGATTTTCCAACGTAACTGGTTCAACTTTTACGATGAACTGCCGCCGGAACTCGATGACGTCACGCAGTCGTGGGATATGGCGTTTAAGGATGGCCCGGACAACGATTACGTGGTGGGGCTCGTCGGCGGACAAGTCGGGGCGA
>DATLXE010000253.1:0-19551 GCA_035575795.1 Gemmatimonadaceae bacterium | reverse complement strand
CCACTCCCACGCGGGCCAGAAGACCGACGCGACGAGCGACTTCGCCCCGCCCGGGGGAATGTTGATCAGGAGGTTCTGAATCTCGCCACGCGAGACGGCTTCGAGGTGTGCCGCCATCGCTTCGATATGCCAATTGCTCTGAAAGGCAATCGACGGCTCGACCACATCCCAGGCTTGGTCGATGAACGCCATGAGCGAGGACTCCGCGGCGACGACGGTCTGGTCGCGGAGCGTGAGGGCGTCTGTTCCGGATGGCTGTGGGGGTTCCAGCAACCGCAGCAAGCGATCGATGCACTGATCGTACGCGTTGGCAGGACCCTCAGCCACGCCGAGGCTCATCGCACGTACCTCCGGCGCCGTGGTGATCGAAGACGCGCGTGCGATACAAACATGCTCACATCACGGCGGGAAAGTCCGAATATGGGCCGAACACGCGCGCACAATCCGAAAGGGGCTATCTAGATACCCCCTTCGAAGGCCCTGGCCTCCGGCGGGATGTCTATTTCCGGCACGCTGGCGGTGTTGACCAAGGACTGAAACGACGACCAGCGCTGCCCGCACGTGCACGTATGGCGGCGCCAGATCACGCCGCTCTGCCGTCGACGCGTCTTCATGATGCGCGTGGACCCCGGGCAGCCCGCGCGCGGACAGGTCTCTGGATCGCGAAGCCTGGTCATGGTGTCTCCGTCCGGCCCGGTATCTCGGCGACCGTCTGCGTGGGCGGCAGTGGCCGCAAGAGTCTCTGCAAGCCCATGAAGACCGACGCCTGTTCCTTCGGATCGCGCACGGCATCGCGCACCACCTGCGCCACCAGTTGCACGATCCCCATCCCCTGCCGCAGGCTCAGCGTCTCCTGGGCGTCTTTCCGCCGGCGGGACTCGGTCTCCACGATCTTGCGCTTCTGGTCCATCACCTCGAGCAGCGCGTCCCACGTCACCGCGGCCGCCGCGCCCTCGGCGAGGATCGCGTCGAGATCCTGCAGCGCCAGGCGCGCGGTCCCAAGCTGCCCCTTCTTCGCGCCGGCGTCCTTGAACGCGTCGAACGTCGCCCGGGCGGCGGCCCAGAGCTTCGCGTTGCCCGTCTCGCCGAGGCTCGCGAGCAGCTCCGCCACGCGGGCGTCCAGCAGCGCGACGTCGGCGGTGAGCGCCATCAACGCGCCGTCGGACTGGCCCGCAATGCGCTGGTAGTGCGCCGCGAGGCCGGTCGGGAGGATCCCCCACTTCGAATGCGCGCCCGTTTTCCAGTTCGCCGACGCCGGGCCGATCGGCGTCGGGCCGCCGTGCACACGGCAGCGGCCATTGGGATAGAGGGCGGTGGCGCGGCACACGCCCTGGCCATGCTTACGTTTCGCGCCGCAGGTCGCCGCCTTTTTACGTGTCCCCATCAGGTTTGTATGGCCCTATTGGGTTTGCGCCGGCGCCGAGCCGAGACCTCCCCATCCTTGATCGCCTTCTGTCCCGTGAAGGCTTCCCAACGGTCGATCGCCTGCTGCACGTAGCTCGGATTCAGCTCGATCGCGTAGACCGCGCGCCCGAGTTGCTCGCCAGCTATGAGAGTCGAGCCAGACCCATTGAAGGGTTCGTACACCTCGGTAGCGGTGTGGTTTCGCATGGGGCGCGCCATGCACTCGACGGGCTTCTGGGTGCTGTGCGTGGTCTGCCCGGTGTCGTCCTTTGTCTGGATGTCCCAGATCGTCGACTCCTTGCGGCTCCCACCCCATCGCGCCGAGGACCCGGAGCGCACCGCATACCAGGCGGGCTCGTGCTGCCAGTGGTAGTGGCCGCGGCCCAGGACGAACTGCTGCTTGCGCCAGACGATCTGCGTGCGCACCTCAAACTGGGCCGCGCGCAGCGAGGCCTCGACGACGCCCGCGAAGATCCCGCCGTGCCACACGTAGGCGACCTCGCCCGGGAACAGCGCCCACACCTCGCGCCAGTCTGCTCGGTCATCGTTCTCGACCGTGCCCATCCGCTTCGACGACGACACCCCCGCGCGAATGCGCCACGCGGGGTCGTAGCCGACGCCGTACGGCGGGTCGGTGACCATGAGCCGCGGCCGCGCGCCGGCGAGCACGCGCGTGACGTCGTCGGCCGACGTGCTGTCGCCGCAGAGCAGCCGGTGGCGCCCGAGCGTAAACACGTCGCCCGCGCGGATGCTGGTCGCGCGGAGTGCTGGCACGTCATCGGGATCCGTCCGGCCTGGCGTGGCGCCGCGCAGCTGCGTCAGCAGCGTGTCCAGCTCCTCGCTGGTCCAGAAGTCGTCGCAGGCGAAGCCACGGTCCGCGAGCGCCTGGAGGACAGCCGGGTCCCATTCGGCCAGCTCCGCCGAGCGGTTGTCGAACAGCGCCAGACGTGTCTTCTGGTCCGGCGTGAGTCCGCGCCGACGGACGGCCACGAGCTCGTCCCCGTCGACGTCGACGACGCGCAGCTTCCGAATCCCGGCGTCGACGGCCGCGCGGACCGTCGCGTTGCCGGCCAGGATGGTCGACGTCTCATCGATGACGATGCTCCGCGCAGCGCCGACGTCCTGTAACGACGCGGCGATCATGCCGAGGTTCCGATCCGTGTGCCGACGGGCATTGTTGGGATCCTGTCGAAGTGCCGATAACGTGAGCTTGCTCTGTGCTTTACCTGCTAAACGCTTGGCCATGGGTGCGCCTACACCCCGCCTCGGCTCGGACCGATAGGTCCCGCCAGGTGGGGAAAGGTGCTGGCCATGTACCAGCGCTGATTACTCGCTCAGGATCCGGCGCACGGCGTCAACCGCGCGTCGGGTCCGCTTCTCGATGGGTCGCGCTTGCCCTCAACGACGGGCGCGGCCCATCACCTTCATCCCTGTTCGATTCGGAGCTTCACGCCGTCCGCCCGTTTCTGCTTCAGCCGTCCCTGATTGCGGCGTGCCTGTCGGCTGGACGCCCGTTCGAGCCGCCGCGGTGCGGGCAGCCGGCGCTCGGCGTGGCCACAGCGCAGCGTGATCTCGCCCTCGCTGGTTTCCTTGAAGGCGATCGTGCGATGGGCGGCGCAGCGATCATCGCCACACAGCAGCACGAGGCGCACGCCGCGCCGGGCGAACACGTTCGCCGCCCGCTGCAGCGCCGTTCGCTCGTCTTCCGTCCACGTCTCGACGGTCCGTGACAGCGCCTCCGGTACCAGCAGTCCGGACCCGCCAGACGCTTCGCGGAAGCCCGCGGGGAGACGCCCCGTTGCATCGGGCCTCTCCGGGAGCGGCGTCCGGTCAATGGGCTCGCGGGAGGCGTTCAGTCCGTTCTTGTAGGGGATGCTCATGTTGACCTCGCTTTCTCAGTGGCGCTGGACACCCGCAGCGGCAGGCGGTCATCCGAACAACTCGTCGGCGGCCTTGAGGAGCGCCGGGCCGGCGGGATTCACGTATCCGAGTCCGACGAGTTTCGCGAACGCGCTGGACACGGGTCCCGATGACGCGTAGCCGGCCTGTTCCAGCACCGCACCCTTGCGGATCTGTTCCGGGTAGGCTCCACAGATCGCCCGGAGTAGGGCCCTCTCCATGCCGGACAACTTGTCCCCGCTCAGTAACCACTCGCGGAGGTCATCGCCGACGGGCAGTGGTTCGTAGGAGCCAAGTGCCGCAACGCCCACGTCGGTAATCCGCAAGCCGTGGCCGATACTCTCCACCCATCCCGCTCGGACCATATCCGCGAACGCGGTGGAGACCGGACCGCTCGACGCATAGCCCGTGTGAATCAGGATCTTCTTCTTCGAGAGTCCGTCCGGATGCTGCGCCAGGGCCGTCAACATGGAGCGGCGCATCCCCTTGAGCGTCAGATCCCCATCGCCCGATGACATGACCCGAGGCGCGGGCCTGGTACCTGTCGCAGCATGACTCCGGGCCTTCGCGATCCTCCATTCGTCGAGGACCGGCCCCGAGTTCGCCAATGGTGGCGGGGTCGGGGCTAGGGTGTGAGTCTGCCGGATGGCTCCGGCGATCTCTTGCGTCAACTCCCGGAGCAGATCCAGGCGGTCCTTCACGGCCCGCTCGTGACGTTCGACTTCGTTCGTCAGCGCCGTAACGATCCCTTCGGCCCGTCTGAGTTGCCCATCCTTGAGGACCGGCTTCTCGACCGTCTTCGTGGCGGCCTGCGTTATGGCGGCCTGCTTCACAGCTGTCGGTCCAGTTGTTACGACGGCGAGTTGCCGCTTCAACTCGGCAACCTGCTTCCGGAGTTCCCTCGGGTCCTCCGCCTTGGCCTTCTCGATGGTCGCGGACATCTTGGCCCGCAGCCGCTCCAGATCGACCGGTGCGAGTTCCTTTGGCTCGACGCGCGTCTCGCCAACCTTTGGCGTCGAAGCCGAGTCGTATGTTTCGCGCAGCAACACACTCGTGCGCTGCAGGCCGATGGGCTTGCCTTCCGGAAACTCCGGCGCCCACACGAACGCCTCACCGGTCGGCAGCGACGGCAGTTCCGCCAGGATGTCGAGCCGTTCTCCGTGGTATTTCACCCACTGGCCGATCGCATCCACGTCCTGCGGGCCGATGGTTCGATGGGCGATCAGGATCTCCGACTGGGTTGTGATGTCCTTGGAGAGCGACGCGGGACGCTGCGTAATCGCCGACCCCCCGATACCGGAGGAGCGCCCGAGCTTCCAGAGACGTTTGAACGCGCCGAGCATGGCGGCCTCGCCGTCCTGTTGCCCGCCGCGGCTGGCGGCCATCTGCGGCGCGAGTTCGTGGGCTTCCTCCAGCACCACGTGCAGCGGTCCACCGCCCCACTTCTGGAAGAGCGTCTGCGCGAAGGCAACCATGAATGCGCTGCGCTCGCGGCCGGATAGATGCTTCACCGAGAGCACCATCGACGCACGGTGTTCACAGAGCACGTCCGCGATCAGCGCGCCGTCTGTCGCATTGAGCGGCAGATCCGCCTTCCGGCCGCCGAACACGTAGACATCGAGCCCCTTCTCGCCGCCCCGGCCAGCCTTCAAGCCCCACCAGGTGTCGACGGGGTCGAGAACCACGAATGGCAACCGCGCGTGGTGCATCTGCTCCACGAGTCGAGCCGCTGTGTTGCTCTTCCCGCTCCCACGCTTCCCGACAATCAGGAAGGTCTGCGTCACCGCGTCGAGCGACAGGAACAGGCCCTCTGCAATCTTGAGCTTCACTCTGCGTTCTCCCTCTCTATTGATCGGCCTTCAATCGCAGCCACGGCCCACAGATCCATGGTCCCGCGTGTTCACGAACTCTCGCCAGGGGCGCCAGCCTTTTGGGCACCAGAAGCCCCAGTCACGCACGCGCGGCCCGGTGATAAAGAGCGACCAGCACGGCACCGCGCGCCCGGACACGTCGCGGGTGAGCACCAAGCGGTGCGCGGCCTCGGCGCGCCGGAACACGACCTGGCCGACGCGTCGCGTCCTCCGCCCGTCTGGCATGACCTCGACATAGCCACCGCGCAGGATCACGGAGACGTTCCACCACGGATGATCGTGCAGCGCCCGATCGTCGTCGTCGCGCAGGATCTCGTGCAGATAGACGTTGAATCGCCGGTTGCGAGGGATCACCCACCACCGCTTTAGATAGGGCTCGGATCCGCCGATGACGAAGTCCGGCCGGCGGACGAACGTCACGCGCCGCGCGCCCGGCGGGCAGCGTTGTCGGTGGCACTGGCTTCACGTAATCTCCTCGTTGTTGACTTGGCTACGGAGCCCCCACTATTTGAGTCGGCTGGCGTTGTTTTTGGCGTCGGCCACGGCGCCCCTCCCGCGATCTGTTGACGCATCAGGCGGATAGCCTTTTGGAGCCGTCGCCGTTCTCGCGCGATTGGCATCAGCCTGTTCTTGGCCTCATGTATGGCCAATTCCCACTGATTCGTCGTGTCTTCGTTGACAATTGGCGATGTGCTTGGTTTATTCTTTGGCATAATCGTGGCCTCTGCTATACTGAGCCTATGGTTGATACGACTTACCGCACCGCTTTTGAACAAGCGAAAAAGGATCTCGCTGGGGCGATGGAGCGGCGGACTGCCGCCGCTCAGGTCCTCAAGGAAGCAAATGAGGAAATCGTTCAGCTTCGCCGAGCCGTTACGGCGCTGGCTGTGTTGTGCAGCGAGGATGTCGAGGACTCGATGGGGCTGACTGAAGCCGTTCGCACCGTCGCGCCAATTGGCAAATGGTGGACGTCCAAGACGTTCGCTCAACAGGTCGAAGCGATCGGTGTCTCCCTGTCGGACCTTAAGAATCCAGAGGCATCGATGCTGTCGGTGTTGAATCGACTGAGCGCTGCCAAAGAACTGGAGGCAACGACCGGGAAAGGCCCGGACGGATCCGTTAAGCTCTGGAGGAAAAACAACCCAGACGACGACATTCCGTTTTAGGGAGGATGTAGAGAGCGGAGGGGTCCCGTAGTGGCCTATCGGATCAAAAAACTCGGGGAATATTACGTGTGGGCTGGCGGCAGTGAAGCCGTTGATATGCGGCCTCGACAAGTGGCAAAGCCCACAGTTGTACAGCAGGACGCGACCGGAACGGAGGGGGAAAAATAGCGGAGGGTTGGGTGAGTGGCTGAAACCGGCCGTCTTAAAAACGGCGTCGGACGCTTCGGGGGCTACAAACCGTAGAAGCGTCTCGCGGGTTCGAATCCCGCACCCTCCGCCAAACGAGTATAGCGCCGATTCAGGCTTTGGGCAGAACTCCCGCTGCCCGGAGAGCCAACTGGCGTACTGCGTCGGCCAGAACCGCAGCGCCACGGTCTCGGCGTAACAGTGCGCCCAGCCAGGCGAAACCTTGCTGCAACCCGTGACAGGGTTCCACGTCGCCTCCGTCCATTCGATGTTGCTGTGCTCACCCATCTAGGCTGTCTTCCTTCCGTCCATCACACGCGGGGACGACGGCGTGGCTTCTTCTTGCCCGTCGTGTCCGGCTTCGTCTTCGGCGGCTTCGTGGCGTCGGCCGGGCGCCGCGGATCGGTTGAGGCCTCGAACTTGGTCCGCCGCGCTCGGGTCTTCTTCGTCGCGGGAGTCGGATACCGGTGCGGCTCGATCTCCGCGGCGGTGCAGTCCGCGCCGACGAGCGTTCCAGGCGCGTAGGGCTGCGGATCCTCATCAGTCTGGCCAAACACCAGTAGGGTCGCGCCGCATTCGCGGCACGCCTGCACCGTCGCACCGTCAGCCGCCGCCGCGGCCAGGTGCGCCGTGGCGAACACGGAGGGGCGCGTGAGCGACGTCGCGCCCTCGCGTCGCTGATCGAGATACCGGGAGACCTCGAATCGCTGCTCCGCCGTCCACGCCCGCACCGCGGTAGGCACGACCACGATGGCGGCGGCTTCGGCCAGCGCTTCGATCAGCGCCTCGTGTTCGAGGTCATCGAGGAACTCGACGCCCTGCTCGGCATGGCGATCGCTCGCGCGTGGGGCGATGGCTTTGCCGCGGACGAACGTCACGCCGCCGGTGCAAAGCGGACAGGTGGCGCCGTCGACTAGCGCTTCGAACGCGCAGCGCACCAGGGTTGTGTCCTCCGGATGGCCGGCGGCGGCCGCGGCCTCGCGGCGTTCGATTTCGTGGCGCCGTTCGAGTTCCCGGTCCTCGAAGTCGTCGATGATCTGACCCAGGGCGGTGTTCGCCTCGTCGAGCGCGGCCTTCGCTTTCTTCCGGCGCTCGTCGGCCTTCTCGAAGTCCCGCTCGAGCCCTTTGATCTCGTGCCGCTTCTCCTGGATCGTATGCAGCGCGCCCTCGGCGTTGAACGGGGGCGCCGGAAACGGCAGCCGACGTGCCCCCGTGTCGCTCGCGGCGGCGCGGGTGGCGGCGTCCGTGATCGCCTCGTGCGCGGGCAGGAGGTCGTCGGCGATCGTGAGCTCGCCGTGGCCGTGCGGGCAGAGCGGTCGACCGTGATCCCCTGCGCCGAACGCCGTATCCGGCGGACAACCGAACACCTCGAGCACCTGGAAGCCCGTCCCGGATGCCGTGGGGCGATACGTGACGCCGATCGCGCAGGCGGTGTGCGCACACGTCCCGCGATGGATCGGCACCTCGGGGCTCTCCGTCGGCCCGACCTTCAGGTCGGGTGTGGCCTCCGCGCGTGGCGTCTCGGCCGAGGCGTCGATCGTCTCGCCGGGATCTGCGTTCGTCTCATCCGCCGCGGGCGACGCGGGCGGATCTTCAGGCTCGATGGCCGGCGCGGGGCGCTCGGCGAGGGCACTCTCTGGGGTCATGACAACAGTCCTTCTGCCGCTGCGGGCGACGTGATGGGTTTCCGGGTGCGTGTGGCTGGGACCATGCCCAGTCGCTGGATTTCGATGACGGTGAGATAGCGGCCATCAGGGGAGACGACCTGCGACGGGCGGGGCGCGTCGAGGAATTCGCGCTTGTCCTCGTAGAGCAGCCCAATGCGCTTCAGCGCATCAAACACCGGTTTGCCGGAGAAGCTTAGGTTGTCGTCGTCCCTGATAAAATTGCGGACGCTCGGGACGAGGCGGGTCAGCACCACGCGGCGCCGTTCGCGCGCGCCCGCGGCCACGAACAGCGACACCCCGGCCAGGCGCACGAGCTGCGCGCCGGCGACGACCGCCATGCCGCCATACCGCGCGATCGCCAGCAGCACCGCCGCCTCCCACGCCTGACGCTCCGCCTGCTTCAGCCGCCAGTGCGCCCAGAGCGTCTTGTTCGGGCTCTTCAGCTCGCGCTCGATGCGGAGCTCCCAATGCGCGTCGCCCAGCTGGCGCACGAACCCGTCCGGGATGGCTCGGCCTGGGCGCGGCGCCGTGCGCATCGAGAGGCGGCGCCTCATGCGGTCCTCCGACGCTGCGCCACGCGTGCGAAGGCGGTTTCCACTTGATCTCGGAAGGTGTCGACGGCGTAGACGAGGCGCGCCCTGGCCGCGACGGTCTTCACCCGCTCCAGGACGCTGAGGAGGTCCCATGACTCCTGGGGATCCAGCGATGCTGCGTGCACCTCGCGCCAGATCAGCGCCGTGAGCACGTCGAGGTTTTCCACAGGGTTTTCACACTCGGCGCGCGCAGCGCGTCCGTGATCTTTCTTAAGAGACGGGAACGGGACGGGATCGGGGGAGAGTGGAATCTGCGCGGATTCCGCGCGGAATGACGACTCCACCAGAGTGACTTTTCCGCGTTGCTTCCGCTCCAAATCCTTCCGCCGCTTCGCCTTCAGATCGGCCGCAAGTGGTTGATAAACCTCGTAATCGTGGATCTTGAAGCCGCCTGATACCTCGTGCCACCGACGCACCATCACGAGCACGTGGGCTACGTCGAGCGGTCGCGGATCGTGCAACGATTTCACAACGAATTCAGGTACAAATCCGTCCGATTCCGCGCGGTTTGCGTAACAGATGCCCTGAATATCGACCGCCAGCGCGCGGGCGTACCCGGAACGTCCGCCGAGGTTTCGGCCGGCCTCGAAGAGCTTCAGGTGCTCGGTGTATCCGTCGTCCAGCTTCACCCACATGGCTGCGCCTCCGAGAGCGATCCCGTCGGACGCGCGCAGTCGATCAACAGCCACACCACGACGTTCAGGGGGGCCCGCCCGGCCCGACAGGGCTTGACGCTCGGCCGTCGCGACGACGGCCACCGGACGACCACCAAGCCGGCGTCAACCAGCTCGTTGCGCCGCGCGGTGACGATGTTCGGGGGCCACCCCAGCTCGAGCTCGATCTCGGCATCGGTGGCCCCCGCGCGGCCGCGTGCGCGGAGGAAGTGCTGCAGGACCACCAGCATCGCGGGGGCGGTGGTTTCCGCCCGCACCGCCGCCTCGTAGGACGATTGCGCGGCGGCCTGGCTGCGGCCCTGCCACGGCAGCCCCAATTGCGAGGTCCGTCCGTTCACGCGGCCACCGCCGATCGGCCGTAGGGCGGCAGCACGACGTCCACCTGGCCGTCGTGGACGTACAGCTGCGCATCCGACTGCAGTGCCGCCTCGTCATCGTGCGTGACGAAGTACGTCTGGTGAAAGCCGCCGAGTGTATGGACGCTCCGGAGCATCCGCATGTACCGCGCGCGGTTGTCCTCGTCGAGCGGGCCGGTGGTCTCGTCGCGCCAGCAGGTGCGGATCCGGTGCACGTTCCGGTCATTGACCAGCAGCGCGATGGCACTCTTGAGCGCTTCCTCCACAATGACCTTCTCGCCTCCGGACAGGTCCGCGATGTCGCGCGGACTCCCGCCACGGTCGGCGTCGTAGACCTTGAGTTCGAAGGTCTCCTTCATCGTCGAGCCGTCCTTGCTCTTGGAGGCTTTAGCCTCCTGCGTGACGATCTCCACGGTGAAGCGGGGGCCGTAGCAATCCCGCAGGATGCGGTTGGTGTACGCGCTGACGGTCGGGCCGGCGTCGTCGATCTCGATCGTCTGCAGGCCGTCGCGGGCGCAGGCGCGCGCGAGCACGTCCCAGTCCTGGCGGTGGTGCTCGAGTGTGGCGATCCGGGCGGCCGTCGTGTCGCGCTCCTCGCAGCGCACGGCGTACTGCGCGCGCCGGCGCGCGAGCTCTTCGTGCCGGCTCGTCACGCTGGCGAGCGCCGCCGTCGACGCGTCCCAGGCCCGACGCCGTTCCTGGAGGCGGGTGGTCTGTGCGGCCGCTTGGGCGGCGGCCTCGTGCGTCGAGGCGAGCACGTCCTCCAAATCCGCGAGGACGAACGCGATCGCGGTGAGGCGTTGGGCCAGGCGATCTCCCCGTTCGGCCAGCGCCGTCCGTTGGGTGGTGACCCTGGCGTGCAGCTCGGCGTCTTGCTGGACCTGCTGTGCCGCGCGTGCCGCGCGATCGGCCTGTAGGTCCTCCACGCGCTTGGCTTCCCGGACCTCGGCCGCCTGAAGGGCGCGTGCCGCGTCCGCCTCGCGGGTCTGGATCTGCGCCTCGTAGTCGGCGATCCGCTCGGTCGCCTGTCGCAACGCGTCTGCGAGGGTGGTCCAAGGCGACTGGGCGGCGATCACCGCCTCGTGGGTGGCGAGCTGCTCGCGGATGGTGTGAATCTGGTCCTGCTGCGCGTGGATCGCGTGCTCGACGTCGGCGCGCTCGGCCTCCACGGTGCCCCGGGTGGCGACGGTGTGCTGGAGATCCGGGATCCGGGCACGCGCGCCAACGGCCTGGGCCATGAAGCCGCACGGGGCGCAGGCATCGCCGAACGGCGCACAAGCCAGGAGCGCGGCCGCCATCGTGTCACGTGCCAGCGCGCGGTCGGCTTCCCCGACGTCTCGCAGCGCATTCGACACCTCATGCATCCGTAACTGCACGCCGGCGAGCGCGTACTCGCGCGACTGCGCCTCCGCACGCAGCGACGCGATCGACGCCGTCGCTGTGGCGGACGTTTCCACGGCCTCGGCCACCCGTGCGGCGTTGGCGAGCAGCTCCTGATTCTTCGCCCGCTTGCGCTGCAGCAGCTCCACGGCGGCCGCCCGCTCGGTGGCGACCTGCGCGACCTCGGCGGCATGGGCCTTCGTGTCCGCAATTCGCGCGTCGAAGGCGGCCAGGGCTGCCGCGGTGGCGGCCTGGATGCTGGACCGGTCCGCCGCGGTCGTGACGGTCAGCTGGTCGAGCGCCCCCAGGACGGTCGCGTGCTCGCGCTGGACGGCCGCGCGTTCCACCTCGTGATGATCCGCCGTGGTGCGTGCGGTGGCGTACGCCGCGGCGGCGGCCTGGAGCGCCGCCAGCTCCCCCTCCGCGGTCGCGAGTTCGTCCTGGAGTGCACGGCGCTGGAGCTCCAGGCGTCCCTGCTCCACCTGCAGGGTGTCGGCGAGCTGCTCGAGCTCGATGGCGAGTTCAAGCCGGGCGTCCCGGTTGAGGACTTCGAACGCCGCGCGCAGCGGCACGACCGCGTGGCCGGCCAGTTTCTCGGCCTGCTTGGCACGCGCCGCCATGTCTTCGAGATGCTGGAGCCCGAGCAGCTGCGCGAAGAGCTGCTTGCGGGCCCCGGTGTCGAGGCTGACGAAGCTGCCGCGCTGCGTCTGCGCACCGAAGACGGAAGCCAGGAGCAGGGCTTGGGGCGGCAGCAAGGTCGCGATCGCGGCATCGTAGGTGGAGACCTTGCCGTCGTTCAGGGGCGTGACGGTGCCGTCGGCGTCGACGCTCTCCAGCACGGCGGACGTCTTGCGCCGGGGCCCGTCGACGTTGCAGCGGAGGCGGAAGGCACCTTGGCCGTCGAGGTCGAAGGTGGTCTCGAGATACGCGTCGCTCGTGCCCGCGTAGTCCATGACCGCGCGATCCGGCCGGCTGGGAAACGACCGGAACGCGGCGGCCAGGGGCGTCTCGAGGAGCGTCGTCTTGCCGTGCCCGTTGGGCCCGGTCAGCGCGATGAGTCCACTCGGGAGTTCGTCGGCGTTGACGCGCACCTCGCCGTGCTGGTACGCGAGGAGGCCGCGGAGCGCGAAGGAGGTCAGTCTCATGCGTGCACCTCCTCGAACAGATCGGAGTCAGGGGCGGCCTGCGCCTCGGGAGATGACGATCCCGCAACGGACGGTGTATCCGTCGGCGCCCCTGACCACGCGTGTTGCGCACGCGCAAGAAACCCCGTCGTGTCGGGCTCCTGCAGCGCGGCGAGCTTGCCCGCCAAGGCCGGCGTCCAGGGCACACCGCTCGAGCGGACGAACGCGGCGACTTTCTCGGGCAGGGTCTGCGCCGCCACGACCTCCGGGGCCCGGTGCGCCCGCTCGCGGATCGCGATCGGCTCGAGCGCGAGGCTGCGGGCTTCCGCGAAGGCCGCGAGGATGTGGGCGGTGTCGAGGGCGGACGCCTCGGCCTCCAGGAAGCGATACCGGACCCGCACGCGCACCCCCCGCCAGGTCGGTGGAGGCCCCAGGGCTTCGCCGTCGGGCCCGCGCGTGACCGTCCACGTGAAACCGGTCTCGCGGGCGAACGTGCCCTCGACGTGATAGAGCGGGGGCGTGTCCAGCGGCATCGACAGGACCCGGTAACCGTCGGCCGCGTACTCCACGACGAGGTAGCGCTTCCGGTCGACCTCGCCGAAGTCGTGTGCGGTGATCGAGCCCGCGTAGTACGCGCCGCAGATCTCTTGCGGTGCGTGGATGTGGCCGAAGATTTCCGGAACGTCCCCGAGGCGCTCGAGGTGCCCCTGGGTGATGGCGATCGAGTGATCCAACCCCATGGGCTGCCCGACGCTGCTGACTGAGCCCGCGATCGTGGCGTGGCCGATCATGAGCGTCAGCTCGCCGGCGCGGGCCGCGCGGGTCAACTGGTCAGCGCCCTCAAGGAACATCGCGTCGAGCAGGTGCCCGGCGACGTCCCCGAGCTGCGCGTGTGCGACGCCGGCGCCGACCAGCGCGTGCTTGTGCGGGTAGGGCACCGCGAAGATCGCCGCGCGCGCGCCGGTCGGCGTGTCGATCGACAGCGTCTGGGCGCGGGTGAC
Organism: Gemmatimonadaceae bacterium; assembly: GCA_035575795.1. GTDB lineage: Bacteria > Gemmatimonadota > Gemmatimonadetes > Gemmatimonadales > Gemmatimonadaceae > UBA4720. Next base: position 6,230 of record DATLXE010000253.1, on the reverse strand, counting down.
CACGAGGATCGGATACCGGGCCTTGAGCTTCCCCAGCACGTCCAGGTCCCCCGGCATGTCGTGATTCCCCGCGACGATCACCACCGGCGCCCGCTCGCCCATCTGCTGGAGCCGTGGGGCAATGGCGTTCCGGTCCTCGATCGACGACCGCGTGTCGAACACGTCGCCGAGCACGAGCCACGCGGCGAGGTCCTCGCGCGCGGCGCCCTCGCGGAGGATCTGATCGAGGGCGGCCAGGCGGTCGGCGTTCCACTGGTGCCCGTGCTTCAGGTGGATGTCGCCGATACAGACGAAGGCGTGCGTCATGGCTACAGCTCCGACGTCAGGATCGAGGGTGGATGCGGATCCACGATGGTCAGCGCCGCGAGCGTCTGCTGGTCGGGATACGCGGGATTGTCCTCAAACGTGGCGGTGACCGGCAGACGCTTGTCGCGCGCCTCCAAGGCCACGCTCGCCAGCGACTTGCTGAACGTCGTGCCGAATTCCCCGGTGCTCAGCGTGATCGTGTAGCGCGTCCACGGCCGGTCCGGTTTGCCCTGCACCTGCTTGACGCCGCTCTTCTCCTCAACCTGGGCGACGAAGCACGTGCCGGCCGGCTGCGTCGGCTCGGCGGCGGCGAGAGGCGCCGCCACCTGGCGGATCTCGAGGATCCACCGCTCGTCGCCTTTGCGTTCGTGGTCGATCTCGACGCGCGCGTCGGCTTTCTTGGCCTCCGCGCCCGTCCGCGCCAGCGCGGCGTCCTCCGTGTAAAACGTCGCGGCCGGCTCCATCTCGAAGATGTACAGCGGGCCGAGGCCGGCGGCGTCTCGCTTCTGCATCCCGGCCTTGACCACGCGGTACGCAGTCGGCGCCGGTGGGGCGGGCGCAGCCGCCGGTAGCTCCTCGAAGTCCGGATCGGCGGCGGGCGGTGGCGTTCGCGGCGAGGCCGGCGCCGGGGGGTCGGCGAGTTGCGCGTCGATGACGTCGGTGTGCGCCGCCGGCAACGCCTGCGGCGGGGCGAACGCAGCGGCGCCGCCGAGCGCCTGTTGCGTCACGATCGCGCGCTGCACGGGGTCGTTCATGTTCGGCTGGTACACCACCCGCACCAGGCCGAAGGGCTTGGCCAGGTCGGTGGCCTTGTACTTTTGACGGACGCCGAACTGCCGGATGACCGCGCTGATCGCCCGCGTCTCGGCATGCCGCGCGCCGTGCTTGCGCGCCTCGCCGATCTGCTTGTCGGTCATGCCCTTCAGCTGATCGGATCCATCCCGCATGTCCCACTCTTTAGTGGCCGAGCGCGCCTCGCGCGCCCCGTCAAAGCCGGTCCAGGACGCGACAGCCTTGAACTCCCAGAACAGCCGGATGGTCCGCGGATCAGTGCGGTGCGAATCGAGCGAGATGCCGCCGCACCGTGCGATTTTCTGTAGGCCCTGCGCGGTCAGCGCGACCTCGCCCGGCTTGCAGATGTCCGGGCGGAAGTAGACTTCGCCGTTGTCCGGGTTCGGGTCGATCTTCACCATCGCCGGGACGAGCACGTACTGCTCGGGCAGTGCGCCGAAGTCCACCATGGGACAGAGCGCGTGCACGTGCTGCTGCTGCCAGAGCTGCAACTGCTGCGCGTACTGGTCCTGCGAGGTGATGCGCGCGAGCCCGAGGACTCCTGTCCGCGCGAGGCCGGTCTGTGGTCTGTCCATCGTGGTGGTTCCCATTACGCCCCCTCCTGTGCGGTGGCCACCAGGCAGCCGTCGGTCAGCGCCGAGCCCACGAGCTCCGTGCGCAGCTGGGGGCCTTCGGTGACGACGATGACCACTATTCGCCCACACCGCTGGCACGACGCGTCCTCGTGGAAGTGGCCAGCCACCGACCGCCAGACGCTCAGGTCGTGCCCGCGCTTCAGCGTCTCGATGCGCGCGATCTGCCGCTGGATCGTGATCGCCGACTCACGCGACGCCCGCCGGACTTCCCCTTCGCGCGGGGTCTCCCGGCCGTCGACGATCGCGGCGAAGGTTTCGATGAGCCCCTGCGCCGTCGCCCGAAAGAACGCCATCTGGTGCGGCGGCAACTGCCCGAATTCGGCCGTCGGTACACCCAGGTGCCCGCGCACCGCGATGGCGAGGTACTCCGCCGCGCGGCGGAACGCCACCGCGCGCGTGGCCTCGCGTTTCATGTCGCCTGTCGTCATCGGATTGACGGGAGGATCGGAGATCGCTACACTGCTCATTGTTCGAGTCCTTTCGTGGGCCGGAGGAGCTGTCCACTCCCCGGCCCTTTGTTTTTTCGCCTTGCCCGCGTGCTACGCGCTCTTTCGCCACGCGATGCCGAGGCGCAACTTCCAGCGATTTGCCTCGTGCGTCCGCCGATATTTCTGGCCGGTCGACGTGAACAGCGCGCGCCGCTGCTCGCTCATCGGCACCTCGATGTGCCAGCTAACGCGACGGTAGAGCCACCAGCTGGCGATCCCGACGAGCCCCGCACCCAGCAGCAGCGTGCGCATCACGTCGCCAGCACCAGCACCAGGGCGATCACGCTGATGCCGATCGCGGCGGCGACGCCGTAGCACTGGAGCAACAGCACCGTGTCGGCGCGTCGCTCCGCCTCGCTCTGCTGTTCGTAGTCCTGCACATTCATGGGCCAACTCCCCCTCTCACGAGAACTCATGCGCCTCAGGGATCCCCAGCAGCGCGCACTCGTCGGCCCGTGACCGGGCGCCCCGCGCCGACACACGCGGTGTGACCGTCGCGCGCCTCCGCTCCGCCAGCCACGTCTCCAGCGCCGCCTCCTCGAAGAAGATCTCCGACGACGACCGTCCGGCGATGCGCACATGCGGGATGCGCTGCGCCGCGCACAGGCGATACAGCCGACTCGCCGGCCATCCCCAGCGCCTGGCGAGCTCGGGCAGCGAGATCTTCGGGGCGAGGGTGGACGTCTTCATGCCCGGGCCTCGGCGGCGCACGCACCGTGGCTGGCGCGGCCCTGATAATCCAGACGCACCGACGAGTCGAGCGTCGGGTACACCAGCACCGCGCCACCCGTGCGCGTCTCACGCCAGTACTGCAGCGGGAGCGGTTCCCCACAGACCGAGCACCGCTGCCGCGCGTGCGTCGGCTTCCCCTCCGGTGTGGCGATCTTGCCGTCGCGGGCGATGGACACGAGTGACAAGTGGGTCACTGCGAGACCCCTGCCCCAGCCGACGCTTTCCGCAGGACGAGCTCTTTCATCGCGGCGGCCGCACTCACCCACTGATCGATCTCCTCCGCCACGGCGCGCGCATCATCGACACTCAGGTTGCCGTCCTCGAGACGGGAGCCCAAGGTGCGCGGCACATCCGCCATTTCGGCGGCCGCCTTGGCGAAGGCCTCGTAGACATCGCCGAAGCCGCGCTCGTGCGTCGGCCGCACGAAGAACACCAGGGCGCCGCGGCTGCGCGCCAGCGCGTCCAGAAGTCCGTCGCTCGCGATCGTCCGCATGAAGCGGGGCGCTTCAGAGAGGTAGAGATGGGAGCGTCCTTCGGCGATCGCGTAGAGTCGCGACAAGGCGATCCCCGTGTCGGCTGCCACGGCCTTGATCGGAATGCCGCGCGCCTGGGCAGCGTCCAGTTCCCGCATCACCGTGTCATCGAGATCCGTCGGCTTCGCAAGGTTCGCTAAAATTTCGGGGGTGTGATTCGTACTCACCGGACACCCACAATCGGCGCATGACTAGCCACCGTTTGCACCGAGCGCACCTGACGTCGAGCCGCGAGCTGCGCGCCGTGGCACCCGACGAAGCGGCCGGAGCCATTTGGATGGGTGAAATGGAACGCGACCGGCAGCTGACAGGCTACGCAGGCGCCGAGTTCGCGATCGCGCTGGCGGACCTGATCCAGGCCGTGCTCCGCGCGGATCGGCTGCTCGATCTCAGACGCGCGCGACTGGACGCCTTTGTGCGGGCTCATGAGGCGATGGCCTCCTGCGCCGGGAACAGATCCTCAGTGGTGCACCCGAAGAAACGTGCATAGGCCCGAGCCTTTGCGAGGGAGATTTCAGAAAACTTGCCGGCTGCGTCTTCGCTGATCTGGGATTGACTGATCCCTATCGCTTCCGCGAGTTGGACCTGCGTCACCCCTGCGAGGCGCATAGCGGCCTTGATCTTGTTCGGAGAGTCGAACGGTGCGCGCCGTAAGTCGGTAAGTTGTCTACGGGTCAGCATCACGCGAGAAATATAGTCTCACGGGATATAGCTGTCAAGGGTAATTATAGCTTTGCAGGAAATACCTTGGAAGCCATGAAATGCTAGCCGTTTACGGCGTTATCCCCGAGGGCTATACTCCAGCCGTGGCGACAGTTGGAGAGAACATCGTGCGGTTGCGAGAAGAACGAGGCTGGTCACAGGTTGCCTTGGCAGACCGCCTTGGGATGCGTCAGCCGTCTCTCTGGAAGTTGGAGAATGCGCAAGGGTTACCGGAATCACGCACGCTCTTGAGGCTCGCAAAGGCCTTTCCCTGCGCCGTTGAGGATTTGCTGAAGGGCGTGGATGAGACCTACGACAAACTTCGGCGTGACCTCCTGCGTCACACAGGCGAAGGAACATCGAACCTCACCAAAGGAGGTGCTGATGTCCCAGCGTCAGATCAGGCTCGTATCCGGGAACTCGAAGCCGAACTCAAGGACCGAGACCGCAGGCATACAGCTGCAGTCCGTGCGATGCGAGATGTTACGCGTCGACTCGCCAACGCCCTCGCGCACGAGGGACTCGCCGTTTCTATCGCTGATGAGACAACTGGAGGCGACGAGCCCGGCCCACGCCCTCGTCCTGCTCGACCTCGCAAAGGACATCCTCGATGAACGGCGCCGGCGCGTGTGGAGCTGGCCGCCGCTGGAGTGAAGAATGAAGAAATACCCCTGCGAAGATCTAACTAACCGAACGGTTCCAAGGAGTCAGAAGGCCATGAGATCACGATTTACCGCCGCTATTGTTGTTGCCTCGTTCGCCCTTGCGCCAGTCGCCTTGCTCGCTGTGGATGGGAAGAAAGCGATGTACGTCGGTGGAACCGTTGCTGGGATGAAGGAAAAAGCCGAGGGGCCATTCGACACGATGAATCCTGAGCACCTCGTGTTTCGAGGCAAGAACTCCCCAGAACTGCGCGTCCCGTATGCCGCGATCACCGAACTCGAATACGGCCAGAAGGCCGGCCGGCGCGTCGGCATGGCCATCATGATCAGCCCGCTGGCCCTCTTCTCAAAGAAGCGCAATCACTTCCTGACCGTCACCTGGAAGGACGACGCGGGCAAGGAACAGGCAGCCGTGTTCGAACTCGGGAAGGACATCGTACGCACGTCCGTCAAGGTGCTCGAAACGCGCTCCGGCAAGGATGTGCAGTATCAAGATGACGACGCGCGCAAGGCGCTCGGCGGCGGTAAGGGAAAATGACGCCCCGAATGAACATGATCGTGCTGAGAACGATACCGTTTGCCGCAGCGGTAACACTCGGCTATGTCATCGGGTCGGCCGACAGCGTCAGCGCAGGTGCTCAGATGCCGCCGTTCGTTGTTCTCAAAGTGCAGCAATGGGATCTGAGCGCACCCGGCCCGTCGATGGGGATCACCCTCGCGTCCGGTCTGAAGATCACAGTCCCGACGGCTGATATTCATACCGACCACATGGAGGCCCTCAAGAACTGGAGGCCGCAATCGGCGAACTACGCGAGTGCCGCGGATCGCGCCTACGCGGAGACAACCGACCGCGCGGCCGAAGTCGCCGCGTTCGACACGGCCGTCATTCGCCCGAAGTGCGCAAAGGACTGGCCTGATGACTTCACGATGCGCGCCTATTGCGAACAAGCGCAACAGACCGCGCTCAGGGCTCTCGCAAATCGAAGCATGCCCTCGTTGGATCAGAAGACGATCCGGGCAAAGTGCGCCAAGGACTGGACCGAAGACTTCACGATGCGCGATTACTGCGAAACCCAGCAACTTGAGGCGCTGCGTAAGATCGGGCGCTGAAGGACATCCTCGATGAACGGCTTCGGCCCGTGTGGTGTTGGCCGCCGTTTGGCGGCGCACTGTGAGGTTACATGCAGACGATCATCGGACACACTGACGAGCCCGCACCAAAGATGAAATCCACCGTGGGTTCTTGGAGCGCGGGATTCATTCTTCGTAAACTCGTGTGGTGTGCGTCCCTCGTGGGTATGGTGTTCGGCGCCGCCTCCGGTCTCTTTTCCTTTCACATGGCTGAATCCGCCCCCCAACAGGGCGCAGCCGCCGCGATCG
>DATLXE010000252.1:0-34756 GCA_035575795.1 Gemmatimonadaceae bacterium | reverse complement strand
TTCCCGAAGTAGCTGCGCGCGCCGAGGTCGGACAGCGCAATGCGTGCCGTATCCGTTGGCGGCCCAGGCACGACCGCGGGCGGTGCGATCGGCGCCGAGGCGCATCCGCTTAGCGCGAAGGCGAGCGCTAGTGCGGCGGGTGCGCTAAAACAAAAAGTTGAGCTGGACAGGTGCTAACGCGCTTCGGCTGCCTTGCGTCGCCGCTCGAAGAGGGCCTTCGATTTTGCTTCCTGCACCACTTCGGCCTGGGCGGTTTCGGCGTCCATGTGCTCTTTCAGCGATGCCCATGTTTCGGGCGTCGGCTGCTGGTGGGCAACCAGAACCGCGAGCATCTCTGCATTGCGGGCGACGCACATGTCCTTGTCGAGGCTGACCACGGCGTGCGAGCGGTCGTCGGCAAGAATCATCGTCCGCTTCATCTTGTGAAGAACGGCGGGATAAACGGGCGTTGAGGCCGTGAGACTGAGGTTCTCAACGAGATGGAATCTGCCGTCCTTGTCCTGAAAATATCTGCGATCGGGTTTTGTAATCACCTTTACTGCCATTCACTCTCCAGCTTTCGTAGTCAGCCCTCAAATCTACACGTATCGAGCGCGCTTTGGATTCTCCGCGGGGCGTCGCGTGAGTTCACCGTCTCTGGAGCGGGCTTACCGCCCAGATTCTTTTACTTCCGGCGGCACGAGGATCGGCGCGACCGTGTGTCGGTGCCAACAATCCGCTTTTTTACGGACTCAGCTCGAGCCCGATCGCGGCACCGGTGTCGAGGTGTCGATCAGCCGCCACATGTACCACGACGCAATCGTGCGGTACGGCGCCCATTTCGCGCCCACTTTCTTAACCCGCTCGGGCGAGGGAAGCTTTCGCATTCGATAGGCGAGCCTGATCCCCTTCTGAATTCCGAGATCCAGCTCGGGCAGGACATCGGGGCGGCCGAGCCTGAACATCAGGAACATCTGCGCCGTCCAGCGTCCGATGCCCTTCACTTTCGTGAGCGCTTCGATGATCTGTTCGTCGGTCAGCTCGTGCAGCATCTCGACCGGGAGCTCACCGGATTCGACGCGCGATGCGAGGTCCTTGAGATATGCTGCCTTCCCGCGCGAAAGTCCCACGCTTCTGAGGTTCTCGTCCGAAGTCCCGATGAGCTCGGTGGGAAGAGGCGAGCGGCCGCCGTAGAAACCTTCGAAACGCTTGTGAATCGTGCCGGCCGCCTGACCCGACAGCTGCTGGAATATGATCGACCTCGCGATGGCATCGAAGTGCGTGCCTTCGACGCGCGCCGAGTGGTTGCAGCGGCCGACGTGATCGATGACACGCGCCATGACGGGATCTGCTGCTTTCAGGTGCGCGATCGCTTTCCGGTGCGGGATGGACATCGTCTGGCAAATATTGGCGTGCCTCGCTAAATCACGCCATGCAGCCCGGTCCCGAGATGTCCTCAGAAGACTTCCGCTCGAACGGCAATGCAATCATCGACTGGATTGCGAAGTACCTCGAGAACCCGGCGGCATGGCCCGTCCTTCCGGCGGTCGAGCCGGGCGACCTGCGCGCGCAGCTGCCGGCGGTACCGCCAAAAGGTCCGGAAGATTTCGCCGCGATTTTCGCTGATTTCGAGAGGCTGATCGTCCCGGCGACCACGCACTGGAATCATCCCGGTTTCATGGCGTACTTCGCCAACTCATCTACCACCGCCGGCATCCTCGGCGAAACGCTCGCCGCAGCGCTCAACGTCAATGCAATGCTCTGGCGCACCGGCCCCGCGGCCACCGAGCTCGAGCAGGTGACCCTCGATTGGCTGAGGCAGCTGCTCGGCCTTCCCGAACCGCTGTTCGGCACGATTAACGACACCGCCTCGTCGAGCACTCTTTACGCACTCACTGCGGCGCGCGAGCTCCATCCCGAGTTCCGCATCCGTGAGGAGGGCATGAGCGCCCGCGCGGAGCTGCCGCGGCTCACCGTCTACTGCTCCGAAGAGGCGCACTCGAGCGTCGCGAAAGCCGTAATGACCCTCGGGCTCGGCCTCTCCAACCTGCGGCGCATTGGCACGGATGTCGGTATGAGAATGGAGCCCCGGCTTCTCGATGAAGCGATCAGGCGCGACCGCGCCGACGGCGCACTTCCGCTCGCCGTCGTCGCAACTGTCGGCACGACTTCGACGACAGCGGTCGATCCCGTCGCCGCCATCGCGTCTATCTGTGAGAGGGAAAAGATCTGGCTTCACGTCGACGCCGCGTACGCCGGCAGCGCCGCCATCCTGCCCGAGCTCCGCCACATCCTCGATGGCTGCGAGCGGGCCGACTCCATCGTCGTCAATCCGCACAAATGGCTTTTCACGCCCGTCGATTGCTCGGTGCTCTACACGCGGCGACCCGACCTGCTGAGGCGCGCATTCCAGCACATCCCCGATTATCTGATCGTCAGCGAAGGCGACGATGCCGTCAACCTTATGGACTACGGCGTCTCGCTCGGCCGGCGCTTTCGCGCTCTCAAGCTTTGGTTCGTGCTGCGTCACTTCGGATCGGACGCGATCGCGTCGCTGATCCGCGCGCACATCGCGCTCGCCGCTCGGCTGTCCGCGTGGATCGACGACGCGCCGGAGTGGGAGCGAATGGCCGACGCGCAGTTCTCGACCGTCGTTTTCCGCCACCGGCCCCCAGGAATGGACACCGAAGCACTCGATGCGCACAATGCCGCAATCCTGGAGCGCGTCAACGCCGGAAGGGAGGTTTTTCTCTCCCATACTCGCGTCCGCGGTGCCTATGCGCTCCGAATCGCGATCGGTAACATTCAGACCGACGAAACACACGTCCGCCGGGCGTGGGAGCTGCTGCGGAACGAAGAATCCCGGACGGTATATTAGTGGCTTGCCCCCCGCTCAATAATTACACAGGAGTTCCCTGATGAGACAGTTTGTTGACACGGCCGCCGTCCTGCTCGCGTTCGCGCTGGCCACCACGCCGCTCGCTGCGCAGGCTCCGGCAGCAGCAGCCTGCGACCCCACGGGAAGCGTCAAGGGGGACCTGGCGAAAGCGCAGCTCCTCATGACGCGCGCGATCCAGACCGCGGATGCCAAAGGTGATCCGAGCAAGGATCTTCACGAAGTTCTTAAACTCACCGAGAACGGTACCGACAATCCGACTGCACGCAGCTACCTGCGCGGTGAAGCCTACGTCCTGCTTCTTTCCCGGCCCTCGGCCACGCCTGTAGCGGTGCGGAGCGCGATCGGGTACAAGAATAATCCGACGGCCACCATCGATCTTTTTGCCGCTGCCGACTCCTCGTTCACAGTCGTCGAGACGGCGATGCCGGAGTGCAAGGCGCTGTTGACGCAGTGGCGCCAGCAAAGTCCCTGGCTGAGCACGTTGAACGCTTCCATTGCCGCGCTGAACGCCAATAAGCTCGATTCCGCGGAAATTCTTGCAAAGAGGTCGCTGCTCATGGACCGCCACGCGCCGTACGCTTATTCGGTGCTCGGCTCCGTTGCCAGCGCGCGCAAGAACATTCCCGCCGCCGAGCAGTACTGGAAGCAGACGCTGGAGGTCGCGGGGACGGACACTGCTTACGCCGATGTTCGCGTGAAGACGATGTACGACGTCGCCTCGGCGCTGAGCGCACGCGCTGACGCTGCCTCCGCCGCCGAAAAGAGAGCCGCGGCGCGCGCCGCGATCAAGCCGTGGCAGGATTACCTCGCCGTCGCGTCGAACGACATCCTGATGGCCGATGCGGTGGACAACCTGTCGCGTATGTACGTGTCGGCCGGCGATTCCGCTTCGATGGCAGCGATCTACACGCCGTTTCTCGCCAATCCGTCCAAGTTTGGCGAGATCCCGCTGCTGCACGCCGGAGTGGTGGCGACCAAGGCAAACAGGCACTCCGACGCCGCCCGCCTCTTTGCTGCTTCGCTGGAACAGAACCCGTATTCACGCGATGCGATGAATAACCTCGCCGCGACGTACATACAGACGAAGGAGTACTCGAAGGCGTTCCCGATCATCGACCGCCTCTCCGCGATCGACCCGAGCAACCCGGACAACCCGCTTCTCTACGCCTTCGCGTATCAGGGCATGTACAAGGCCACGAAGGACAAGAAGCTCCAGAAGACCTACACCGATTCGCTCGTCTACTTCAACGACAGATCGGAGAAGGCACCCGTCAAGGTCGTCGTGAACCAGTTCTCCCGTGGTTCGACGGAAACCGTTGTCGGCGGAACGATCGAGAACCTTTCCAGCAGTGCGAAGACCTACTCCCTTTCCGTCGAGCTCCTCGACAAGACCGGCAAGGTGGTCGCGACTGAAGCGGTAAAGGTTGGACCGGTTGCGCCGAAGGCTAAGGAGCGCTTCAGCTTTACCACGGCGAAAGGCGGCGTGTACGGCATGCGCTACAAGCCCATCACCTGACCATTCTGCTACCGCAAGGCAAACGGGGCCGGCGCGAAAGTGCCGGCCCTGTTTGCATCACTTGTCGCGCGGAAGCATCAGCGGGTCCGTGGGACGAAGTGCTCCAACAATCCAGAAACGTCGCCCATCGAACCAGAAGTAGGCCACCTGCCCCAGCTTCCTGGCAAGAGCCGTCGCTTCGTCCTGCGGAATGGAAATCGCGACGCTGCGCTCGCAGTGCGTCCGGTCTGGTGAACAGCAGTCAACGTTTACGAATGCGATACCGCGCCCCCGCAATGTCATCTCCAGGCCGGCCTCTCGCGCTTCGTTCTCTTCGGGCGCCAGGTCTCTGCCGCCGGGGTCGAAGGCAGTCATCACGGCGAAGGAACCTCCGAATCCCGCGCGCGCAAGACCGTCCCGTGCTTCGTCGGAGAGGGGCGAGCGAAGATCTATCTCCAGCCTGGGCGACGTACAGAAGCTGAGCACGGTGTCGGGATATTTCGGCCAGTCCGGGTCGTGATGTTCGGTCGCGAACTCCATCTCCCGACGGTGTTACAAGGTTCGCACCATCTTTGCGCATGCCCTCAATCCTTGAGCTGGTACACTCCTTGACCTGTCACCGGGCGTGAAGCAGACGCAGATCTGGCCCGACCTTCTCTACATCGTCCGTCACGGCGAGTCAGCGGGCAATGTTGCCCGCGACGCTGCCGTCGAGGCCGGTGAAGCGATGATCGACATTGACGCGCGCGATGTCGATGTGCCGCTGTCGGAGCTGGGAAAAAACCAGTCGAGCGCGCTCGGCCGTTGGTTCGGCGCGCTTCCGGCAGGCGAGCGGCCGAATATCGTGCTGACATCGCCGTACCTCCGCGCGCGCCACACCGCCGGGCTGATCGTGAAAACTGCCGGGATGCGGGAGGACACGTATTCGCTCGTCGTCGACGAACGCCTGCGTGAGAAGGAGTTCGGCATTCTCGATCGGATGACGGCGGTCGGCATCAAGGCCCGCGAGCCGGACCAGGCCGAGTTCCGGCGGCTGCTCGGCAAGTTCTACCACCGTCCGCCCGGCGGGGAGAGCTGGTGCGATGTCATTCTCCGCCTGCGCAGCGCTACCGAGATGATCTCGCGCGAGTACTGCGGCCAGCGCGTGCTGATCGTCTGCCATGCCGTGGTCGTACTCTGCATGCGTTATCTCATCGAGCACATGACCGAGGAAAAAATTCTCGGGATCGACAAGAAGGAGGAGGTAGCGAACTGCTCCGTCACACTATATGAACACGACCAGAAGCTCGGGCCGCGGGGCAACCTCGCGCTCAAGCTGTTCAACTTCGTCGCGCCGCTCGAGCAAGCCGGTGAGCCGGTGACGTCCGAGCCTGATGCGAATGTCGGCGCGCGTTAATAAGCGGCGGCCCACCGCAATCACGGCCGCGTCGTTGCGTCGCTGGCCGCTGCCTCAGCCGGATGAGGAGAGCGACAAGGAGGGGCGTGGCGTCGCGCTGATTATCGGCGGTGCCACGGAGCTGCCCGGTTCCATTCTGCTTTCCGGCGAAGCGGCACTGAGATCGGGGGCGGGGAAACTCCAGCTCGCCGCCCCGACGAGCATCGCGATTCCGATGGGGGTGGGAATTCCCGAAGCGCGCGTCTTCTCCCTCACCGAGAGTGCCAAAGCTCTCGATGCGGAGGCCGGCCGCGAATCGGCGGGCCACGCCGGCGGCGCGACGGCGATACTCGTCGGACCCGGCATGCTGGACGAGAACGCGGTCCGCCGCTTCCTCGATGTGTTCCTGAATCGAGTGAAGGACAAGCCGCTGGTGATCGACGCGACCGCCCTGAGCGGCATGCCTTCGGGCCGCTATTCGTTTCGAGTTCCGGCCGTACTCACCCCGCACGCCGGAGAGATGGCTGCGCTCACCGGTGAAACGAAAGAGCAGGTGCTGCGCAAACCAGCCGAGCTCGCCACTGAAACGGCGCGCCGCTTGAATGCGGTCGTCGCGCTCAAGGGATCCGTGACGCACATCGCAACGCCGGATGGCGAGATGTTCACGTACTCGGGCGGCAGGGTAGGGCTCGCGACTTCAGGGTCGGGCGACATCCTTGCCGGAATAGTCGTCGGCTTGCTCGCCCGTGGCGCCGATCCCGCCCAGGCCGCGGCGTGGGCGGCGTATGTGCACGGCGAGTCGGGAAATCGCATCATGCGCCGCGTCGGACTGCTCGGCCTCCTCGCCCGCGACCTGCTGCGCGAGATCCCATCAGTGATGAACGGGCTCGCGCACTAGGCGCCCGCTACCGCGGCACCCGCCGCGCCACCGAGTCGGCGGCGGTGGCGCGCGGGAAGCGCTCCGGCATGTCGGCCGCCACATAAACCATCACCGCGATCGCGGCGATGCACTCGTTCAGGTCGCGCGGCGAAAGCTTGTCCACCGTGTCGCCATCGGAGTGGTGGTACCAGAAGTAGCGCGATCCATCGACGTTGAGCGCAGCGGCGGGGATCCCGCGCTCGGCGAGCGGCGACACATCCGCCTGCGGTCCGCCCACTGTCGCCGAGGTCGCGCCGATCCCCGACAATAGGGATGCGATCTCTTTCGTCGTGGCGAGCGCCGCCGCGCCACCAGCCATGTAGTAACCGGACGGCTTGAACACGCCGTTGTCCGATTCCATCGCCAGCACATGGTTGTCGAGCTCGGCGGCGTGCGCGTCGCGGTAACCCGTCGCGCCGCGCAGTCCATTCTCCTCGTTAGTCCACAGCACTACACGTATCGTGCGGCGCGGGCGCAGTCCGAGCCGCTTGAGAAGTTTCACCGCTTCCCACGCGGCGACGCTGCCACCGGCGTCGTCCATCGCGCCGGTCCCGACATCCCACGAGTCGATATGCCCGCCGACAACGACTATCTCTTCCGGCCGCTCGGTGCCGCGCAGCTCCGCGACGACGTTGCGCGATCGGGCATCGGCAAGAGTTCGCGCCTCCATCTTCAGCGTAACGACCACTTCCTCGCCCCGTGCCTGCATCCGTCCGAGCATCGCGGCATCCTCGACGCTGAGCGCCGCCGCCGGAATCTGTCTCACCGTTGAGTCGTAACGCATCGCGCCGGTGTGCGGACTGTTGATGGAGTTCGATGCCACCGAACGTACGAGGCTTGCCACTGCGCCGTGACGGGCTGCTTCGATCGCGCCCGTTGAGCGGTATCGCACCGTCTCCCCGTAGGAAGTAAACGGCACGTTGAACAGCACGATCTTGCCCGGCACTTCGCTGGCGCGGCGCGTAAGCTCGTCAAAGCTCCCGACGACGAGTACGGGAGCAGTAGTTCCTCCCGGCGGTGTACCGATGCTGCGGCCGAGCCCGAGCATGCGCAGTGCCGTTGCGCGTGGCCGGACGAGAGTGACGGATTCCTCTCCGCGCACCCAGTGCGGCACCATTATCGGCTCTCCTCTCACGTTCTCGAGGCCGTCACGCCGCATCTCGGCAAGAATCCAGTCGATGGCATTCTCGAGCGACCTTGATCCGCTCAGTCGGTGCCCGAAAGTATCCGTGAGCCTCGCAACCCGTTGCCATGCCGCGCTGTCGGCGAGCGCGGCGGCAACGATGCGATCGGCGGCCGGCCGATACCTCTCGGCGAGCACTGATCGCGCTGGAACGGCGGCCGGCGCGGGAGGGGGAGCAGGAGCTAACTGCACGGAGGTGCAGGCGGCGAGTGCGATGATTGCCGCCGAAGAGATTCCCGACCCGAGTGCGTTCATGTGTAGCGCTCGATCCCTGTTACGTCGTGAGCGAAAAGACTGGCATTGGTGTTGTCGGCGTGTCGCGGCGACGGAGAGTCACGCCCGCGGGCGCGAGCAACGGCAGCGTCAGCAGAAACAGCGTACCGGTGCCCGGTGCGCTCGTGACGATCACGTCGCCTCCCAGCAGGCGCGCGAGCTTGCGGGTGACGCTGAGTCCGAGTCCGGTGCCGCCCGACGTGCGCGTTGTCGCCTGCTCCGCCTGCCAGAACGGCTCGAATACGTGCTCGATGTTTTCGGCAACGATGCCGATCCCGGTGTCGGCGACGCGCACCTCCAGCGTTTCGCCGAAGATTTCCGCCACGAGACGCACTTCCCCCTCGTCGGTGAACTTGACTGCGTTCGAGAGGAGGTTCACGAGCATCTGGCGAAGCTTGGTGCTGTCGGTCTGAATGATCGCGTCTTCGGCAAGAAGCCCGATCGAGAATGTGAGCCGTTTTGCGGCCGCCATCGGCTCGACGAGCGCCGCGGAATCACTGATCGCCAGGTTTATCGGGACGTTTTCCCACCGTACCCGCTCGCGTCCAATGTCGACGCGCGCGAAAGTGAGTATCTCGTCGATGAGACCGAGCAGGTGCCTGGCGCTGGCGTCGATTCGGCCGAGCTGCTGGCGCTGCAGCTCGGTCACCGGCCCCGTAATTCCGTCGGAGAGCAGCTCCTCATAGCCCATGATCGCGGTCAGGGGCGTTCGCAGCTCATGCGACATGACGGCAAGAAAGTCGGTCTTGATCGTGTTCGCGCGCACGGCCTCCGCGCGAGCTATCTCCGCTTCTGAAAGCGCGAACTCCGCCGTTGCTCTTGCCTGCCGTTCCAGAACCAGCAGCTGTACCCTCTCCCGCTCGGTGTCGCGCAGCACGCGGGCGGACCACACCACGAGCAGCACAAAGGTGACGATGCTGGAGAACGCAAAGAGCGAGACACCGAACTCCGTTTCGTACAGGCCCGCTTCCTCGCCCACCATGCGGATGACGCCAAGCAGGACGGGGAAAAAAATGGCCGCCGGAAGGAGTCGGCGCGTGAGAATCCCAGCCGGTCCCTCGTCCATGAGAAGGAAGGCGACGCCACGCTCACGGTGCGCGAACATTATCCCGGTACCAAGCACCAGGAATGTGATTACGGTGATGAGTGCCATCCCGGAGGACTGCGACAGCGCGTACATGCCGCGCACCCCGAAGACATATCCGAGCAGCGCGACGAGCGGGATCATCAGGCCCGGCAGGGCGAACATCTGGGTCCGGTAGTCGCGGCGGCGCTTGTCGTGGGCGATGCAAAAGAGCGCAAGCGCGAAGAGAAGCAGCGTTCCGGCGCTGTTGATCGCGATCCGTCCGGGCGGATCCCACATGCTGCGCTGCAATGTCTTGTTGAACAAAAGCAGGTCGATCCCGCGACCGACCGCACCTGTGTACTCGTAGAGCGTGATCAGTGCGATCGTGCCCACCAGCGCCGCGAGTGCCTGCTGTATTCCGTCCCTCAGGGAAGTCCGGCTCGAGCCGACCGCCATCAGCAGCGAAATCCCGGCGATCACGAACGACAGCGCGGTAAGTGGCGGCATCGCCAGGCCCGCGGGTGACGCAGCCCTCGGTGAGTTTGTCTGGAATGCCCAGCCGAGCAGAACGAATACACCGACGGCGGCTACCGTAACGCCGGCAATCTTCGGAATGCGCGCGAAGAGACCGATCATCGGACTCGGACGGTACGGCCTGCCGAGGGCAGCGTTGGGTAAGCTGTGCATTTTCTTGACTGCTTCGGAAGCTATTGCTGAGCTGACGGACGCGCAATTCTCACAGCCGTACTTCGACACCACTGAGGCGCGCCGCGACGGCAGCGATGTCAGCGCGGTTTGACATGTCCAGCACCGCCGCACGAACCTTGATCACGCGCACTTTCATCTGCCCGCTGTCGATCGCAAGGTGCACCGCGCGTGGAAGCTCAAACTCGCCGCGCGGGGACAGTGGAACGGCGCGGCACGCAGCAAAAATTTCCCGGGTGAAGAGCCAGCAATTCATGCTCGCGTAGATCTCGCCGCCGGTCATCGCCGGCGTCGGCGTGACCAGAATGCGACGCAGGAGCCCGTGATCGTCGATCTCCAGCGCGCCGAACCTGCCCGCGCGCTCGGGAGGGAAACCGCTCAGCGTAACGAGCGCCTCCCGCTCAAAGCCAACGATTGCGGCATCGCTGACCGGACGCAGACGCGCCAGTACGTCGACCGGATAATAGTTGTCGGAGTTGATCACCACGAATGGATCGCCGGCAGCGAACTCTTCCGCCGCGAGCACGGCGTCAGCCGTTCCGAGCGCGCGCTCCTGGACGGCGAAGTGGACGCGTACGCGCGTCGGCTTCACTTCATGCGTGAATCGCTCCCTCACCTGGCTGTGCTCGGGGCCGATGACGATGCAGACATCGCTGAAGCCGGCGTCGGCAACCGCGCTGATGAGGAAATCCAGGAATGGCCGGCCGACCGGGATCATTGCCTTCAGGCCGGTGTCCGCCGCCAGAGCCTGTTCAGGGAGCAGCCCCTGCTCACCATGATTTGCGCGCATGCGCGTACCCAGCCCACGCGCGAGAATCACGACCTTGGTCGTGCCCGACGACGCTACCACTCGATCTGCGTCTTGTCGTGAAAAAAGCCGCCCGTCGGCCCGCTGTCGGGAAGAAGCGCCAGCCAGACCGGGGTCTCGGCACCCTTCTCCACCGAACGGTTCGCTCCCTTCCCACCCATGTCCGTTCGCGCCCAGCCCGGGTCGGCGGAATTGATGAGAATCCCCATGCCCATCGTTTCCGCGGCGAGCACGCGCGTGACGACGTTGATGCCCGCTTTCGACATGCGATAGCCGACGTAACCCGCGCCCATTCCGGTAAGCGAACCCATACCACTGGACAGGTTCACGATCCGGCCGTACCGGCGCGTCTTCATGATCGGGATGACCAGCTCGGCGAGCAGAAGTGGACCGTAGACGTTGATCTCCATCGTCTCGCGTACGACATCCAGCTCGTCGACGGGATCGGGGCTCACGTCGTCGATCATCACGCCGGCGTTGTTGACGAGGATGTCGATTCGCTGGTAGTGACTCGTCACCGCGGCCACGCATTCCTTGATACTGTCCTGACTGGCCATGTCGAGCTGGCGCGCCTCGACGACCACGCCGCGGCCGGAGATCTCCTTCGCGGCGGCCCTGCCCTTTTCAAGGTCTCTCGAGCCAAGAATCACGCGCGCACCGGCGTGGGCGAGCTGACGGGAGATCTCGAGGCCGAGGCCGCGGTTGCCACCGGTGACGAGGGCGGTGCGTTCTCCGTTCATGATCAAACGTACCTACGTCCACCGCCGGGGGATACATTTTCGGCGAATGCTTTTCCACCTTCTGCATCGATTCGCGATCGTGCTGTTTGCCGGCGGGCCGGTCTCATCCCCCGCGCCCGATTCCGCATTCGTGCGTGTGAACCAGCTCGGCTACCTGCCTGACGGGCCGAAGGTCGCGGTCGTCTGCGCGCTCCGTGGCTTTGCGCTCGGCACGCCGACGAAGTGAATGCCCGAGCTACCGGACATCACCGTTTACATCGAGGCCCTTGAGTCCCGCGTAAAGGGTGAAACCCTCCGCGGCACGCGGATCGCGAGCCCGTTCCTCCTGCGCTCGGTCGAGCCTCCACTCAGTGATGCGTACGGCAGGCGTGTCACCGGATTCCGTCGCATGGGTAAACGAATCGTCTTCGAATTCGAGGACGACTTCTTTCTCGTGATGCACCTCATGATCGCGGGGCGCCTGCGGTGGCTCCCGCCCGCTGCGAAGCTCCCCGGCAAGCTGGGACTCGCAGCCTTTGATTTTTCATCCGGCACGCTGGTGCTGACCGAAGCGGACTCGAAGCGCCGTGCGTCGCTCTGGCTCGTGCGCGGTAGCGAAGGGTTGCAGCAATTCGCACGCGGCGGTCTTGAGGTACTGGAAGGAACGCTCGAGGAGTTCGCCGCGCGCCTGCACGAGGAGAATCACACGCTCAAGCGCTCGCTCACCGATCCCCGGCTGTTCAGTGGGATCGGCAACGCCTACTCTGACGAGATCCTTCACCGTGCTCGGCTCTCACCGGTGAAGCACACGCGGCGGCTTGGCGCTGAAGAGGTCCAGCGCCTGTTCGACGCGACGCGCGCAACGCTCACTGAGTGGACCGAGCGATTGCGCAGCGAGTACGGCGGCGATTTCCCGAAGAAGGTGACCGCGTTTCGCGACGGGATGGCGGTGCACGGCAGGTTCAGGCAACCGTGTCCGGTTTGCGCAACGCCGGTGCAGCGCATTCGGTACGCGGACAACGAGACGAACTACTGCCCGCGCTGCCAGACCGACGGGAAGCTGCTCGCCGACAGGGCGCTGTCGCGGCTGCTCAAGCAGGACTGGCCGCGCTCGATCGACGAGCTCGCCTGACCGAGCCCGAACGCCGCCTTACGCGCGCGGCTTGAGAGCCGCCATCATGCTCATGCCGATGCCGGCGAGCGACTGGCCACCATCGCAAACCATGATCGAGCCCGTGATGAATTTGGCGGCGTCGCTGCAGAGAAAGAGCGCGAGGTCGGCGATTTCGTCCTTTGTTGCGAATCGTTTCAATGGAACGCTCTTCATGAACGCCGAGCGAATCTCAGGTGTCGGCGCGAGGCGCTTCATTCCTTCGGTCTCATCCACCGCACCGGGCGCGATGGAATTCACCCGCACCCCTTCGCTGCCCCATTCGATCGCCAGGCATTTGGTCAGCATGTCCACGCCGGCCTTTGCCGCGCACACGTGCGCCTGGAGCGGCGTTGGCGTGAATGCCTGCATCGCCGAGATGCTGACGATGGATGCGCCGGGCCGCTTCAGGTGCTCGAAGGCGGCGCGGCACGTGTTGAACGTTCCGAGCAGGTCGATGTCGACGACCGACTTGAACGCGTTCGCCGACATCCCGAGTGCCGGCGCCGGAAAATTTCCTGCCGCGCCGCACACAACGATGTCGAGCGGGCCGTGCTCCTCGCGCGCGGACTTTATCGCCGCCGCAAGCACATCGTACTCGCGCACATCGGCTGGATAACCGGCCGCCACACCTCCGGCAGCGCGGATCTCCCCGGCTGCGGCGTCGAGCTTCTCCTTCGTGCGCCCGACGAGCGCGACCTTTGCCCCATGCTCGGCGAATCGTTTCGCGATCGCGAGATTGATCCCGCTGCCGCCGCCCGTCACGAGGGCCGACTTTCCGCGCAGCTGCATCTCGCCGAACACGCTCATTCCGTCCGCTCCACTCTGAGTGCCGGTCAACTCCCGGCTAACCTAGCCGTCTCCGGTTTTCCATGAAAGTGGCCGATAGAAATGCGTCTAGAAGCTCATCCAGTAATTCATCTTCACCTGGAAGATGTTGTCGGGGTGCGCGGAAAAGAGCGCCGCCCTGTCGCGCGAGAAGCTGAAATCTCCGTAGGGCGCGGAGTCCTGACGCGTCTGCTGCCACACAACGAACATCGTCGACCCGGGACGATACTCCCAGCGAAATACCGCGTTTCCGCGCAACGAGCGGAAGTTGAAGTTCGGGTTAGGGATCGCGATTGCATTGGTCGGGCTCACGTGGATCGTGTCGACACGGGAAGATCCGCTGCCGGACGTTGTCACGTTGGTGAATACCCGCCGCGCCGACTGCCGCGGTGCGACGAACTCCTGGTAACGCGAGTAGTCGCCCGCCGAGATGAAAGGCTGGGCGAACAGCTCGAGCGTCATCGCCGGTGTCATCGTCACGTTCAGGCGCGTATTCATGGACGTGGTTCGCTGCTCAAGGTACGCGAAGATGTAGCGTCGTCCGAAGAATGCCGTGTTCGTCGAATCGGCGGATCCCCTCAGGAACTGGTTGTTTCCTGACGAGAAGTTGTACGATGGTCCAAGCGACAGCTGCACATTCGACCGGGGACGCATCGTGAAATCGAGGTTCAGAGAATACGCGCGCGACCCATCCTCGCCAATCGAGATGTTGGGGTTCGTGCTGTAGGAGATCTTCTTCCGCCGGTCAGAGCCGATGAAACTCTGCCAGTAGCGGAACCCCTTTCTGTTCACGACGGGACCGCCCCTCGTCAACCGGTCATCCGCGGTTTCCGAACGTCTGATGTAGAAAACATTCAGATTCCAGTAGTTCGCAAGCTGGCCGAAAACTCCGCCGTGATATTGCCGGTCAGTAAGATCGCCATCGTAGTTGAACTGCTGCTGCGCACCGCCGACGAGGAAATAGTTGCGATAGATCCGGCCCGGCTTCGTTATCGAGCGGGCGATGTTGGCGTTCATCGAGAAGTAGTCCGTGCGGGTCAGGAATGAGATGTCGTTCACCTCGTAGCCGGGACTGCGGAAATTCACCGCCGACTCCCAGTTGAACGTGCCGCCCTCCTTGGCAATTCTCGCGTAGCCGCCATAGCCCCCGAGGCGCGTGGCGAGAGAGTCGAAGCGGTCGGAGAACAACCCGTTTCCTCCCGACTGCCGATCGGGCCGCTGGAAGTAGCGTGCGCTGGAGCGCTGCAGGCGCGCTACCGCTAGTGGGTCCCCACCCAGGTTGGAGATGGAGTAGTTGCCCATGAAGGAATATTCGCGCTGTTTCCAGGCGTGGAACCAGTCCACTCCGAACCCTTCCGCGTGCTTGTCGAGGCGTTGCGCGAGCGCTTCGTTGTCGAAGCTGCGCAGCACGGAGCTGGCGAATCCGCCCACGGTAGTGTTGCCGCCGCGCAGGTCGCGCTTGAGACGCCCGACGAAATAGTTGGTGCGCGGCTCCACCTCGAGCTCCGACTCGACCCTGCTCCCGTCGGCCCCGACTGTAAGAACCCTGGCTTTCTCCGAGCGGGTCAGCGCGTCGAGTATGCCTATCGAGTACCCCTTCGCCGTGCGCCCGGTGATCTTGGCGGCCGCGAGTATGGTGCTGTTTTCGGGATTTTCAACGAACGTTCCCGGAGCAGTGCCCTGCGGTGCACGTCCGATACGCCGCGTATAAAGAAGGTCGTTGGAGGATGCGTTACTGCAGAAGAAGCAGTTGAAGCTCCCGAACCCGAAGATGCCGCCGCCTTCGATGAAGAACGGCCGCTTCTCGGGAAAGAAGGTCTCGAACGCGCTGAGGTTCACCACCGCCGGATCCACTTCGACCTGCCCGAAATCGGGATTGATCGTCGCATCGAGGGTCAGGTTGGACGTCAACAGATACTTGAGGTCTGCTCCAACGCGGTACTTGTACTCGCTTGGACGCGTAAAGGGATTGTCCCTGTTGGCTGGCCGCACGAAGGCGGAGCTGCCCACCACATAGGGTACGATCTCCGTTCCGCGCGGACGCTTCGGAATTCTCAGTCCTTCCAGGTGAGCGAAACGTGAGGGACCGCCGGGCTCGTTCGATTTCCAGTAGGAGTACATCTGGATCTCGTTGATGCGGCTGACGAAGCGCCATATCTGAACGCCCCACGTCTGGTCGGACGCGGCGGAGAATCTTATTTGGTTGAGCGGGATCCGCAATTCAGCGGTCCAGCCGAGCGAGTCGATTTTCGTTGCGACTTCCCAGACCGGATCCCAGGAATTGTCGGGGTTGGAGCCGCCGGGACCGACGGCGTCTGCCTTCACGCCGGCAGGATTGACCGTGAATACCGTTCTGCTCAGATGGTCGTGAAAGGTGTCGAAGACAAACTGTATATAATCGCCGGCACTGCTGCCGCCGATCCGATCCCGGCGCACGAGGTCTCCTGTCACGCCTTTCGCGCCGAGCGAGTCGTACATGCGCGCACCGATATAGAGGGCAGCGTCGTCATAGAGAAAGCGAACCTCGGTGTTCTGCGTCACCGGCTTTCCTTCACTCGGCTGAGCCTGAACAAATCCGGTCGCGACACCGGCGCCCGACCACGCCGATTCGTTGAGGTTCCCGTCGATCGCCACGCTTCCGCTCCGGGCAATCGCTTTCACCACCGGCGAAGGCGTTTCGTGAATCTTCGTTGATGGCTGCTGAGACTGAACCTCAGCAGCGATAAGGGGCAGGCAGAGTAGGACGGCCAGCGCCAGACGGGTCGAAGGCATTGGTGGACAGGTAAGAAATTGGCGTGCGAACTACGGCTTGGGGGATTAGACGTACTTTCCGCCAAAAAGGTTTAGCCAGTCCGGGCTACCGGGACGCGGGAGCAGGGTTGGAGGCGCATTCAACGGGAAGTGCTAGAATACTAGCATATGCTAGAAAATTAGCAATGGCCGCTCTTCGCTCCTGGTGGGGAGCAGGATGAAAAAAACCCCGCATCCTTTCAGATACGGGGCTGAGCTGATGGTGGCCCACCCGTCCAACAAGCACAGCCAGCAGCTCACATCAACTTAGACCCAGAAATTTGAAAAGGGTTTGACACCCTTTCGCGGGTCAGCGTGCGCGCTTGCGGGTGGTGCCGAGCGACAGCTCGCCCGATGAGGAGAATAGCTGGTCGACCGCCGCACCGGAAAGCGATTCGATCGCGTCGCGGTCGAGCGCGAGCCGGTTCGTCTGACCCTCGGAAATCTCGGTGATCAGACCCGCTGCGCGCAGCAGCTGTACGTGGTGCGTGATCGTCGGCTTCGACACGTCGAGCTTTCGGGCGAGCTCTGCCGAGCTGGTGGGAGTTCTGGCGAGGATCGAGGCGATCGCGAAACGGGTGGTGTCGCCGAGTGCGCGGAAAACCGTCTCCGCATCGACGCTGCGCTCGGGACTGGGCTTCGTGCGCGGCTGCAGTCGCTGCGCGCGCACCGGTTCCGGCGCGGTAGTCTCGTAGAATCGGGGCGATGTCTGCCGGGCGCCGCTCACGAGTGCGTTCGGCGATACCGTCCCATCGTAAAGCGGGAAGTACAGCGTGTACGGGAAGTAAAGCGTCGTGCTCGGCCCCTCCTTCTCGTACTTCGCCCACCAGCGCCGCGAGTTGAAGGCCGACGGTATCAGGTAAGCGCACTCGATGTTCCCGAACTCGGCGCTGAAACCACTTTTCGAGCGAACGACGCCACTCCCGGTGTCGAAGGTGACCGGCAGGTTGATTTCCATCGCGAAATCCGTCAGCGGGCGGCGACCGTGAATCTTTCTCAGCCTGTTCGCCTGGTTGTTCAGGTCGGGCTGCAATCCTTCCCAGTCGGCGCTGAAGCCAGAGCTCCAGAAGAGGTTCAACGCGTCGGCAACGTTCTCCTGAAATGAATGCGGATCGTCGATCAGCGCGTTGACCGCTTTGACCGCGTCCGAGCCGGCATCATGCGGCGCGAGCGCGAAGTGCCTGAGCAGCTGATTGCCGCCCTTTGCGCTGGACGTGATCACGCTTTTCAGGGTCCGCTTCCGGGTGAGAAGGCTTTCGACCGCGGAGTCGTCGTGGAGCAACCCCGTCAACACATTCCGCTGCAGCTTGCCCTCGTCGAGGGTCCGGATCACGGCGATGATCTGGTCAAAGCTCAGGTCGCCCGGCGCATTCCTCAGCGCGTCGGCGAGCAGCGGCCAGAATAACGGCGCCGGCGCGACTCGCTTCGCCGCAACCTTGAACTCCCGCGGCAGCCTTTCCACTGCCTGGTCCCGCCAGACGCTGTACGCATCGCCACCCCCACTCTCCAGCGCGTAGAGGGCGTAAAACACCTCGTAGCGCGGGGTGACTATTATCTCAACGGGAAACGGGGAGGCGGCAGGCATGTTAGTCAGGAATCTAACATTCCCTGATGTGCGCCACTATCAGCCGTCAATCGTGCTGGGATGCCCTCACCGTGAACATTCCGTTCGTCATGTCCATCCGCACGATGCCGCTGTTCCAGACATCGCTTCCCAGTACGCCGTCGAGCGAGGCGAGCACCTGGTAGACGGGTGCACGCACGACGGCGCCGCGAAAAATGATCGGATGTCCGCGCACCGAGACCCTCAGGTCGGGGAGGACGGCGGTGCGCAACGAGATCTCGCCACCGAGTCCGCCGATGCGGCGGTTCTCGATTCTCGGCGCCTGTATCTGGAGCTTGTCGAGCAGCGTTTCGGTCACGAATGTGAGCTGGGCACCGGTATCGAGCCCGAAGTGGAGCGGTAAACCGCCCCGGCTCTGGACGCGGACAACGGGCATCCCGACCCAGAACATGTTCCGTTGAGCGGTGCCTTCTCGTCCCCGCCTGCCAGGCTCGCGGATGCGCACGCTTCTCTCGCCGTAATCCACCTCGATATCGAGCTGGCGGATGATGTCGAACCCGATGATGCCGTCGATTTTTATCGGTGGTGTACGCGCGCCCGGCTTGAGCTCCTTCATCTGCATCAGCGACTCGTGCACGATCATCGTGGGCACGTTCCGGACGGCGAGCAAGCCGAGTCCGATCTCGGGCAGAAGCGCGGGAACCGCGGAGACGCGGCCGGTGCTCGTCACGATCTCCAGCGAGTCGTGCGTGATCGGCACGAGCCTCAGCTCTTCGGCGACATCCGAGGCAAGCATCGTCATGCTCGAGCCTGTGTCGAGCCAGAAATGGTACACGCGCCGGCCAACCTTAACCGGGACGAGCGGAGTGCCGACTGACGAGACCGTAATCGGCAGCTCGACCGACTGCGCGCCGAATTTGAACGACTTCTGAGGAATTCCGCGGAAGGCGAGCGCCCACGCCTCGATTCCGGCCCTATCCGCCAGATCCGTGCGCACCTTCCCGTCCGATTTTACCGCGGCGGCGAGCTCGGTCCACTTGTCCTGGTACTGGAGGGCGGCCGTATAGATGATGCGCGACGCGAGCCGTATCACGGAGTCACGCCCCGTGTTCTTGAGCCTGAAGAAGGATTGCTCGGCCTCGCCAATCTGGCCCGCCATCATGCTGCGCAAGGCGGTGGCGAAAGCGCGCTGTTCGGGCGAGCTCGCGAAAGCAACGGCCTGGTCGGCTTCGAGCGCGGCGATGGATTCCCAGTAGGTCACCCGTGCCGGCGGCCGGAGCTCCGCCGGCGCGGACACGCAAGCGGCAAGGGCGCAGCTGACCGCGAGAGTCATTACCACAGCGCGCGCCTTGCGAGCGATCAACTTTTCTCCTGCTTCCTCGTGATTCTGGCTCGACCGGTGCGTAGCACGCAGCCGGATTCCTCTTGAGAAGGTAGGAACGTGCGCGGAGATATTCCACAACCTTCGCCTGCCTCGGGCATTCGACTGGGATGCGCGGGCTGGACCGTGCCCCGCGCATCGGCCGGGGATTTCGAGGCGACGGGCTCGCAGCTCGAGCGCTATGCGACGCGGCTCAACGCCGTGGAGATTAACTCCTCCTTCCACCGGCCCCATCGGATCGCTACGTATGAGCGCTGGGCGGCATCGGTGCCGAAGGACTTTCGTTTTTCGGTGAAGCTTCCAAAAGAGATTTCGCATGCCCTTCGTTTCGTCGATTCGGCTGCGCCACTCGATCGATTCCTTGGCGAGGTCGCCGGCTTGGGTGCGAAGCTGGGCCCGGTGCTGGTCCAGCTCCCGCCCAGCTTCGCTCTCGATGTCGAGGTCGCGGAACGCTTTTTCGGAGAGCTGAGAGAGCGGTTCGAGGGTGATGTGGTGTGCGAGCCGCGACACGAAACATGGTTCAGTGACAGCGCGGAGAAAGTTCTGGTGAAGTTCAGGGTCGCGCGTGTGGCGGCCGATCCGGCGCGCGTTCCGGCCGCGGCAACGCCGGGCGGCTGGGAGGGAATTGCGTACGCGCGCTGGCACGGCGCGCCGCGCATTTACTTCTCTTCGTATCCGGACGAGGAGATCGCGCGCATGACTGTCCTGCTGGAGAGCGCGGCCAATCGTGGCGCGAGGGCGTGGTGTATTTTTGACAATACCGCATCGGGCGCCGCTGCCGGCGATGCGCTGCGGGTGAAAGCCCGCCTCAATGCAGCCAGGAGAGTGAAGTAATGGCCGACAAGATCACGAAGACGGACGAGGAATGGCGCCGCGAGCTGACGCCTGAGCAGTACCGGATCACGCGCAAGAAGGGCACTGAGCGCGCGTTCACGGGCGAGTACAACTCGAGCAAGGAACCGGGCACTTACAAGTGCGTCGCCTGTGCAATGCCGCTCTTCGACTCCGACGCGAAGTTTGACTCGGGGACGGGCTGGCCCAGCTTCACCGAGCCGGTTGCCGGAGACAACGTGCGTACCGAATCAGATACCAGCATGTTCATGAAGCGGACGGAAGTAATGTGCGCGCGCTGCGACGCGCACCTGGGCCACGTCTTCGATGACGGCCCCGGCCCGACACACCAGCGTTTCTGCATCAATTCCGCGTCGCTCAAACGCGAAGACAGGTAGGTCGTGGGCGTCTCTTGACAGGATGGGAGTGGAGCCCGAAAATGGCGCGCTCATCGCCGCGCTCGAGCTCGGCGCGCACGGATTCTTTCGCGTGCAGATCACGCCGGGTGAGTACGGCCTGATCTGCTTCCTCCCGGACGTCAAGGACGGAAAACCACACTTCGTTCACGGCATGGTGAATCAGTTCACCGTGAACTGACGGCGTGCGCGCCGCGTTGAGATTGCCTCAGCGCGGCGGTTCTATCCTCGTCATCGCGCGCTGACTTTCGTTTCCGGTTCGGTCGATCGAGGAGATCATTAACATGTTCACGGCGCGTTCGGTCCCCAGGTCGAGCGCGCGTTTCCATCCCGGAATGACCTCGGAACGCCACCCGTCGCTGGCGTGCGTCCGTACCAGCCACAACCACGTTTCCTCCGGTCCCTGAGGCAGGAGAGCGACCGAAACGCCACCATTCGCCGCGCCGCGACGCACCGTTACCAGTGGTTGCGCCGGTGGGACGCTGTCGAGCCACGGACTCGTCGGCACCAGCGCGTGCAGGACGTAGGGGCCCGACATCAGGCGTTCGGAGAGACCGTCGCGGCCAGGGAGGAACGCGCGCATGCTGAAATGGATGTGACCGGTCGATCCCTTCTGCCAGCGCATGATGGTGATCTGGTCGAGAATCTCCTGCGCACCCCACGACTGCGGGGTGGCGTTGACTCGGCCCGTGTAGATCCCGGTCCACATATGCCTGCGCATTTCATTCTGCGACACCCACCAGTCGAGCAGCTCCCGAAAGCCCAGTCCGGGACGGTTGATCTGCCAGTACAGCTGCGGCGTGAAGTAATCCAGCCAGCCGTTGACGAGCCACTTTCGCGAGTCAGCATACAGCTGGGCGAACGCGTCGAAGCCCTTTACCTGGGGCGGATATCCCGGCCGCCAGATTCCGAACGGACTGATGCCGAACTTCACGTGCGGCTTCGTCGCCCTGATGCCGCGGTACAACTCCTCGACGAGTTGATCGACGTTGTTGCGCCGCCAGTCGTCGCGCGCGAGCGTGCCGCCCGACGCGACGTAACGGTCCCAGCTCCGCGCGTCGGGAAAGTCGATCGTGTTACCGCTGGAATCTTTTTCCTTGTAGGGATAGAAATAATCATCGAGGTGAACGGCGTCGATGTCGTACCGCTTCACGACGTCCAGTATGACATTCCTGGTGCGCTCGCGTACGTCGGGCTCACCCGGGTCCATCCAGAGGTGCGTGCCGTACTTTTTGACGAGGTCGGGGCGCGTGACGCTGAGATGACCGGACGAGATGGGCGAGCGCGCAGAAGGATGCCGCGCGCGGTAGGGATTGAACCAGGCGTGCAGCTCGAGTCCCCGCCTGTGTGCTTCGGTAACGGCGAACTCGAGCGGGTCGTAGTACGGGTTCGGCGCTTTCCCCATCTCTCCAGTGAGGTACTCCGACCACGGCTCCAGCTCGGAGGCATAGAGCGCGTCAGCACCCGGACGCACCTGCAGTATCACCGCGTTCAGCTTCAGCTCGGCGCAGCGGTCCAGAATCCTGAGCAGCTCGCGCTGCTGATCGGCGGTCGAGAGTCCCGGCTTGGACGGCCAGTCGATGTTGGAAACTGACGCGACCCATACGCCGCGCATCTCACGCGCGAGGGCAGGCGGAGCGCTGAACGAATCGGACTGGCTCGCCGGCGACTGGGCATTGCAAGTCACAGACGCGGCGATCAACAGGATGCAGGCTAGAAAATCGATGCGGGCTCTCGTCATTGCCGGAAATTACGCCGGCGGCGGTGCTACGTCAGGCTCCGCCACGAAGAGGCATGGCGTATAATGCCCTCTCCATGGCGATCGCGACGATCAATCCGGCGACGGGCAGGACGCTCGAAAAGTTTCCGCGGCACAGCGCGGAACATGTCGAAGAGTGCCTCAGGCGTGCCGAACGGGCAGCGGTCTATCATCGCGGGACGTCGTTTCGCGAGCGCTCAGAGCAGCTGACGCGGGCGGCGGATATTCTGGAGCGCGAGCGTCAGGAACTGGGCCGCATGATGACACTGGAGATGGGAAAGCCCATCGCCGCCGCCGTCAGCGAAGCGGAGAAGTGCGCGGCGGTGTGCCGGTATTACGCGGCCAACGGCGAGAGGCTGCTGGCCGACGAACACGTCGAGACGGGCGATGGGAAGAGCTGGGTCGCGTATCACCCGCTCGGCGTGGTCCTGGCCGTGATGCCGTGGAATTTCCCCTTCTGGCAGGTGTTTCGCTTTGCGGCGCCCGCGCTGATGGCGGGCAACGTGGGGATACTCAAGCATGCGTCGAACGTGCCGCGTTGCGCGCTGGCGATCGAGGACATACTGCACCGCGCTGGATTCGCTGAGGGAGTGTTCCAGACACTGCTTATCGGTGCGCAGGAAGTGGAGGGGATCGTCGCCGACCGTCGCGTCGCTGCCGTGACGCTGACGGGGAGCGAGGGCGCCGGTCGTTCCGTCGCCGCCGCCGCGGGAATGAATCTCAAAAAGTGTGTCGTCGAGCTCGGTGGAAGTGACCCGTTCATCGTGATGCCGAGCGCGGACATGGATGAGGCGGTGAAGACGGCGGTGACGGCGCGGATGATCAACAACGGACAGTCGTGCATCGCTGCAAAGCGATTCATTGTGCACACCGAAGTTTACGATGCGTTTCTGAAACCGTTCGTGCAGCAGGTGAGCGCGTTGCGCGTTGGCGATCCGATGCTGGGCACGACCCAGCTCGGTCCTTTGGCAACCGAGGCAATTCGCGACGAGCTGGCCGAGCAGGTCGATCGCAGCGTGGCCGCGGGCGCGAAGGTGCTGACGGGCGGCAAGCGTATCGAAGGCGATGGCAACTATTACGCGCCTACCGTTCTTGTCGACATCCCAGGCAATGCGCCGGCGCACGATCAGGAGCTGTTTGGCCCGGTCGCATCGGTATTTCGCGTTGCGAACATCGAGGAGGCGATCAGCGTCGCCAACGGCACGGTGTTCGGGCTCGGTGCATCGGCGTGGACGGCCGT
Source organism: Gemmatimonadaceae bacterium (assembly GCA_035575795.1). Taxonomy (GTDB): domain Bacteria; phylum Gemmatimonadota; class Gemmatimonadetes; order Gemmatimonadales; family Gemmatimonadaceae; genus UBA4720. Next base: position 11,376 of record DATLXE010000252.1, on the reverse strand, counting down.
CGAGAGCGAGCAGGAGCGTTTCGTTCGCGAGATCGAGGCCGGATTGGTATTCATCAACGGAATGGTCGCTTCCGATCCGCGGCTGCCGTTCGGGGGAGTGAAAAGCTCGGGTTACGGCCGCGAGCTGGGAGTCTTCGGCATCCGGGAGTTCGTGAACATCAAGACAGTGCGCGTGATGACGCCGTCGACCCAGAAGCGATCGGATACCGAGTGAATTCCCCTTGCCTCGCCGGATTCCGCGGAGTCGGGCGGGGCGCGGAGTTTCGGTGAGCTCACATCACGTGCGGACGATTTCCTGCACGGCGCTCGCGCTCGTTGCCTTCGCCGCCAATTCGATTCTCTGTCGCATTGCTCTTCGACACGGGACCATCGATGCGGCGACCTTCTCCACGATTCGTCTGGCCGCTGGCGCGGCCACGCTGGTTCTCGTGAACGCATGGCTTCGGAAGGAGCCGTCGCCCGCAAAGGGGTCGTGGCTATCAGGGGGCATGCTCTTTCTCTACGCTGTTCCCTTCTCGTTCGCCTACACCCTGCTGAATACGGGGACCGGCGCACTGATCCTGTTCGGCTGCGTTCAGCTGACGATGATGATAGCGGCAATCTGGTCCGGCGAGAGGCCGCCTCCGTTGCAATGGCTCGGCCTTAGCTTCGCGCTCGGCGGCCTCATTTATCTCGTTCTTCCCGGGCTCGAGGCTCCTTCTTTCGCCGGCGCCGCACTGATGGCGCTGGCCGGGTTCTCGTGGGGAGTGTATTCACTGCGCGGTCGGCACGCAACGAATCCTCTGGCGCAGACGACGAATAATTTCGTTCGCTCCGTCCCGCTCGTTTTCGCGGTGAGTCTGGTATCACTGCCGCAGTTCAGCGTCCAGCGCCAGGGCGTGTTGCTCGCTGTTGCGTCGGGTGCGCTTGCATCCGGGCTGGGCTATGTCGCCTGGTATGCTGCGCTCCGCGGACTGACCGCCACGCGCGCGGCGGTCGTCCAGCTGATGGTTCCAATCCTGGCGGCCCTTGGCGGCGTAGTCTTTCTCGCCGAGGTCGTTTCAGGACGCCTGCTGCTCTCAACGGTACTGGTACTCGGAGGGATTGCGCTGGCGCTCATCGGTCGCGAAAGTCTGTCACGCAAGTCAGATCCGTCAGAGCGGGCCAGATCACCGGAGAAGCCGTGAACCGTGGTTGACTTGCGACAGTGAATTGAACCTCCGCCTCATACCCGAAGAACTGTCGTATGGACGAAAAATCGCTTTTCACGAAATTCTGGACGACCGAATCGCGCACCACCAGCAAAGTGCTGGGAAGAATTCCGGATGGATCCACATACCGGCCAGATCCCAAGTCCCGCACCGCGCAGGGAATCGCATGGCAGATCGTCTGCGAGGAAAAAATGATCATCGAAGCACTTGAGAATGGCAAAGCTGATTGGGCTCCACCGCCGATGCCCGCTACGATGAAGGAAGTCGCCGCTGCGTATGATGCTCAGAGCGCGGGAATGGGTGATCGCTGGAAGGATTTGTCCGCCGAGCGATGGAACGGCACGCTCGAGTTCTTCGGGGGAGAACGTCCGGCGTCGCCGATGGCCTGGAGCTTTCTCTTCGACATCGTTCACCACTGCGGCCAGATCTCGACGTATCTCCGCCCGATGGGATCGACCGTACCGCAGATCTATGGGCCGAGCGGGGATGAGCCCTGAGCATTCTGTGGCGTAACTCCCGAAACCAAATGCGGCCGTGAGTAGCATCACAGTGTGCGATGACGTGGTCCGTACGCACCGCTGACTCGTCCGACGTGGCTCGGATCGCCTCGTTCGCGGGGTCCTTGTTTCGCCACGCCTACGGCCCCACCCATCCCGAGCCAACGCTCAGCGAGTATCTCGCCACCGCTTTCGCTGAGGCGCGCTTCGCCGAGTCAATCGCGGATTCGGCATGCACCACTCTGCTCGTTGAATCGTTCGATGGACCATGGCTTGGATACGCACAGCTGCGGGTGGGAGCGCCAACTCCTCCAGCAAGACAGCTCCTGTCCGCGCTGCCAGGCGCGAAGCCGGTGGAAATCGTGCGCTTCTACGTCGATCACGCCTGGCATGGGCGCGGCGTCGCCGGGCCACTGATGCATGCCTGCGAGGAAAATGCCCGCAAGCGGGGGTGCGACGTTCTCTGGCTTCAAGCCTGGGAGGAGGCGCACCAGGCGCTCCGCTTTTACGAGAAAGCGGGGTTTAGTGTCTACGGGACTGCCGTGTTCACTTTTGGCGAGCGCGCTGACCGTGATTTGGTCCTTGCACGCGCGATTGCGCCGGGCGACTATCGGCATCGCTCCCCAGCGAACTGCGCGCCTGCTGGGACGCACAGTCGATGATTTTCAGGATCTTTCCGGCTTGCAGCACATCTACTCGCCAGGAGTCATTGATGAAATGGGGATGCCGCGCCGTCTTCGCGCTGTTGTCAATCACGTCACCCGCGTTAGCGCAGGGCGACGGCGGTGCCGGGCAGGCTTCAGCGCTCACCATCGGTGAGACGTTCATGATCGAATCCAGGGCACTTGGCGAGTCTCGCCGCATCAACGTCTACATGGCGCCGGTGTACGGTGAACCGCCGAGCGCGCGCCGCCCTGTGCTCTACATGCCGGATGGAGGAATTGGCGAGGACTTTCTGCACGTCGCCGGCCTCCTGCAAGTCATGATTGGCAATGGCTCAATGCGGCCGTTCCTGCTCGTAGGCATCGAGAATACCCAGCGCCGACGCGATCTCACCGGACCTACCGAGAGTGCCAGGGACCGTAAGCTCGCGCCACGCGTCGGCGGTTCGGCGGCTTTTCGCCGATTCGTCCGTGACGAGGTGATGCCCGTCATCGGCAGCCGGTATCGGACGACTGCAGAGACGGCGATCATGGGCGAATCTCTGGCGGGACTTTTCGTCGTGGAGACTTTTTTTCTCGAGCCGGACCTGTTCGATACCTACATCGCCTTTGATCCCAGCCTTTCGTGGAACAACAACGAGCTGGTGAATCGGGCAGATTCCCGCTTGCGCGCCGGGGAGAATCGCCGGCGCGCGCTTTACTTCGCCACCAGCGAGGAGAAGGATCTCCTGATCCTGACGAAGCGGCTCGCAACTATCCTTGGCAAGACCAAGCCATCAGGTCTCACCTTGCATCATGAGCACATGCCGAACGAATCCCACGCGACCATCTATCATCCTGCAGCGCTGAACGCACTCCGTCGCCTTTTCAAGCCGCGTCCCGATTCGAGTGCAAGGCCATGAAGCGTTAGGTTTCTGCGTGGATTCGAAACTGGAAACATGGTCGAGCGAGCAGCTGATCGCGGAAGTACGCAAGCTGCGCAACGGCATCCGGGTGCACCGTGACAGCACTGGCCAGGATTTGTGCTGGCATCATCCGGCGCTGTGGGGACTGCTTCCGGAATCGACAGACCCTCTGCCCTCGGTCCCGCCCTGGCCAGAGTTCCTTCGCGGCTGTCTGCGATATCGCCAGTCCCTCGACGAAAAGCCGCCGCTGTCATCGCGCCAATCATGAGATCGCCGTCATCGCGACCCGATAAGACAGGCGAGGCAACAGCGCAGGTGCGCAGCTACCTCGCGTCGCTTCCACCGGGTGCCCGCAAGGTGATGAAGCAGGTGCGCGCAGACATTCGTGCCGCCGCCCCCGGCGCTGTCGAATGGTTCAGCTACCAAATGCCCGGATTCAGGGTGGATGGAAAAGCGCTGGTGTGGTACGCTGCATGGAAGCAGCACTGTAGTCTCTATCCGATCGGCCCAGCGATCAGGCGCGCCCTCGCGGCTGACCTCGAGGGATACGAGACATCGAAGGGAACTATCCGATTTCCATTGAGCGAACCGCCGTCATCGGCTCTCGTGAGGCGAGTCGTGAAAGCACGAGTCGCCGAAATACGAAAGGAGAAAACGAAGTGACGCACACCGCGGGATGCAGGACCTGATCCGCCTCGCCACGCCGGCCGACGGACCCGCGCTTGCGGGGATCTATGCGCCGGCGGTGGTGGACTGCTCAACGTCTTTCGAGATCGAACCGCCGGACGCCGCTGAGATGGCGCGCCGGGTCGAGCGCGTCGCCGCGCGGACGCCGTGGCTCGTGTGCGTGCACGGCGGGGAAGTCGTCGGTTACGCGTACGGGGGTATTCACCGCGAGCGCCACGCCTACCAATGGTCGGCCGAGGTTTCGGCCTACGTGCGTGCCGATATTCACCGCGCCGGCGTCGCGCGGGCTCTCTACACGTCGCTCTTCGCCGTCCTCGTGCTCCAGGGTTTTCGGAATGCATACGCCGGCATCACCCTTCCCAATGAGGCGAGCGTGGGCCTGCACGAAGCGCTCGGCTTCACGCGCGTCGGGGTTTACCATGGCATCGGCTACAAGCTTGGCGTATGGCACGATGTCTTGTGGCTCGAGCGCGCGCTGAGGGCACGCGATGCCGATGCGGCGGCCCCGATACCGCTTCCTGACCTGCAGGACACCGCTGCCTTCCACACCGCGCTCGCGGCGGGCCTGCCGCTACTGCGATTGGGCGCTAATTCGAGCGCATGATTGGAGGATCAGCGTGATGTCGCGACTGCGCTTCAGAATTCCCACTTCGCTCGACGGCTTTATCGCCGGTCCCAATCGGAGCGTGGAAAATCCGCTCGGAATCGGTGGAGAACGGCTCCATGAGTGGGCGTTCCCACGCCGCTTTCAAGGCGCAACACGGCGAAGTGGGTGGCGAGGTAAATGAAAACAACGCGGTCATTATAGATTCGCCCGCCAACATCGGTGCGACCGTGATGGGGCGGACCATGTTCGGCGGGCACCCGGGCGGCTGGAGATCAGCGAAGCCGTGGAACGGCCCCAACGTGACGCACCTGAAGTTCGCGAGACGTTGAACGCGTGCGTTGGATCATTCCGGCACTGCTGCTGCTCGCCCGCAGGGGCTACCGAGTCGTTACGCCTGGATCGCTCGCAGTAAGGCGGGCCATATGGCGCGCGAGCGTAGTTCGTTTTCCCCTCTCGATCATCGGTCCCCCGATTATCCCGACGAAGAGTGATCCGCCGATCACCATCGCCCCGAACATCATGCCCGACTGCGGGCGGATAGCCGGCACGCGTACCGCAATCTCCGCCACGAGCGCGGCGATCAGTCCGAGATAGGATCCGGTGATGAACCGATAGTGCCGTTGCAGCCACCTGTCCTTCGGCCGGCGCGTCCAGACGGGAATGATTCCCGCGGCGATAAAACCAAGGCTGAGCAGCGCGAGCACGTGAAAAGGACCGAAGACTCCGAACAGCCGGTAGATCATCAGCGCCGTCACGTTGAGGCCCAACATCCCCACCACGTAGACGCGGCCCATCCAGCGATGGAATACGGTGCCCTTGTTGGCGAAGAGCACGATCGCACCGCTTATTATCGCGGAAACACTGAACGCAACGTGCACGTGGCCCACATTTGTCATCAATAGAGATACGCACCGGCGGTGAAACGGTTTCACCCCGGGGGCCGGAGTTCAGAGCTGGCGGGCCGACAATTGGAATCAGTCCACGGCTGACCAGTCCCCTTTCGGACCTGCTTCCCCGATCACTATCGCCAAGCGCGCGGCGCCCATGTCCCAATTCGCCGCGACCGCGCGCCTGATGCGCTTTGCTGAGCCGTCGCGCACGGCCTTGATGATGTCGTCGTGCTCGGCGAAGGTGGCCGAGTAGTCCGGCCCGACGAGCGGAGCATATACCCACTCGTAGCGCTCCACCTGCGGACGGACCGTTTCGAGAAGCACTCGGTGCCGCGGTGCGGCGCACGATGCCATCAGCCGCTCGTGAAAGGCATTCTGTCTCTCGAACACCTGGTCGTAGTCCAGCTTCTTCTCGCCCGCCGCACTCTCGAAGCGTGATTCCAGATCCTTCAGATCACGCACAAGCTCGCGCCGCCGCGGTTCGGTAAGGACCTCGAGCCCTCGGGACGCGCTGCCTTCGAGCGCTCCCATGATCCGGTAGAGATCGACGAGATCATCGCGCGTGAGCGGCGCGACCGCGAGTTCGACGCGACGGGTGGTATTGGTCGCGACGAGAAAACCTTCCTGATACAGCCTCAGTATCGCCTCGCGCGCAGGAGTGCGACTCACCCCCAGGCGCTCGGCGATATCGTTCTCGACGATGCGCACGCCGGGACCGATGCGGCCGCGGATGATCAGCGTTCGCAGCCGGTCGTAAACCTGGTTGGGCTCCACGCGAAGCGCTGCCGATGCGGTCATCGGGAACCGGCGGAGTGAGGACGGCCTCGCGACGTGGGGCTCATGCGGCTTTGGTGATAGGGCCAGGATAACAAAATACGCCCTACGGGCGTTCTTGGTATACTGAGACAGCATACCATCAAGGTGGGTTGTGTGGAGTTATTCGACCGGCGTTGCTGTGGTGCCGGGCTCAATTCTGAAGAACAAGGGACAAAATTGACGTTCCAAGATCTTGAGCCAAGGGGAGTTGACAAACGGCCTATTTGAACATGGCTGCTACGGAAGCTCTTTTCGAACCTTGCCAATCAGCAGCGGGATAGAACCCGGTACGTCGGCGTTCCCTGGAATTGAAAACGGCCCGGAGAGCATATCCGTTTTGAGCGACGACTCGACGCCCTGGGTGAAACGGTCCAAGAAAGCGTTCAAGTCCGTACAGTTGGCGGCAAGCTTGCTCGCTCGAGTGTGAAGCCCGGCTGAGTGCACAAACTCATGGAAGACGAGCACGGCGATGTCAGCGCGTTGATCTCTCGCGTAGGCGAGAGCCCCGGCTGCTGCCGTAAAAAGCTGATATCGGAGCCTTCCTACCGCCGGATCGGCAACGGCTGCTTCGCCCAGGAGTGCGCCGATCAACATGCGTGCGCGCTCATCACCGAAAGATCTCTTGCCTTTCGAACGTCGTAGCTCGGCAGCTGAAATAGCCGCTGCCACCCGTTGACCGAACGACTCATCCGCTTTGGCCTCAACACTGATGGCGACGCGACGCGGTTGCCCGGAATCCCCCTCCAGGCTCGGAATTGAGGCTGTGAAAGCGAGATCAGTGTTTCTCGGTTCGCCTGCCCGCCTGTCAATGTAGACTCGGAGCTCCGGCGTTCCATCCAGGGTCCTAAGGTCGACACCGCGCGTGAGAGGGTGTGACTCGAGCAAATCGAAAAGCTCCGTAGGAATTGCAACCGCCTTTCCAGCTACGCACCAGGCACGAGCTAGCTCTTTGGCGCTTCTATAGTCCTGCCACTGCCGTTCCTTTCCCTTCGGACCGGCAAACTTGAACCAGTCGTCGACCGTCTCGATCTCTCGACCCTTCGCGTGGAGGCGCATCGCCAATGATGTCATGCGTTAGATCCATCAGCTAGGACTGGGCGCTCTTTTTCAGCCATACTAAACACAACACTCAAGCAACGTGTTACGAGAGAGGCGCCGGTCAGAATCGAACTGACGAATAGCAGATTTGCAGTCTGCCGCCTTACCACTTGGCCACGGCGCCGGTACACACCAAAGGTAGTTGACTGACCTTAAACTGCCACTTGGAAGCGCAAGGCAGCCCGCTATTACTGGTTGAACTGCCTCCAGAGCATCCGCCCCGCGAAAATCCCGAGCGCGACTCCGCCCAGCACGATTGCGGCGAGCGCGACGATCGCGACGATGGACGTGCCGACCGCCGCCTTTACCTGGCCCGGCTTTTCCAGCGCCTCCGTCTTGCTGAGATGCTGCTCCAGCAGCGCGACGTTGCGGGTGTTTGCCTTCCAGCCTGCGTCGAACAGGTCACCTGCTACGGGAATGACGCCAACCAGTGTATCGACGCCGACGTTGGCGAGCATCTTCACCAGCGTGATCGTCGGCACGTTGGCGCGCGCTGCTTCGAGAATGATGTAGCCAGACGCGGCGCCGCCGATCAGGTCGCCAACGCCCGGGATGAGCCCAACGATGGCGTCGAGCCCAATGCGCCGGCCCGTTCCGGGGATCGGGATCGCCTCGTCCATCAGCCGGCTCAGCACGCGCACCCGTCTCGTGCGGGCGGGGAGTGGCGCCGCGGCCGGCTCGGTGGAGATACGGATTCCCTTCTTCATGCCGCTCCATCGCTGTCGGCGATTCCTTTCATGCGCGTTGTCATCTGTCAAAGATGGCATTGACTTGCGATTGTGCCAGTCTGATAATCCGATCGTGCTCGACAAGATGACCGAGATCCGGATTGCGCCCGCCACCCGGGACGATGTCGCGCTCATCCACGCCTTCATCCTCGAGCTGGCTGAATACGAGAAGGCAGAGCCGGGTGAGGTTGTCGCTACCGAGGAGATGATCCTCGACTCCCTTTTCGGTGCGCGGCCCGCCGCCGAGGTGATCATCGCCTACAGCGGCGACGATCCCGTCGGTTTCGCGCTCTTCTTCCACAACTATTCCACCTGGCTGGCCAATCGCGGCCTGTACCTGGAGGACCTCTTTGTCCGGCCCTCCGCCCGCAAGCTCGGCGTCGGCTACGCGCTGCTTCAGGAGCTGGCGCGCATTGCCGTCGATAGGAGGTGCGGCAGGATGGAGTGGTCGGTACTCAAATGGAATCAGCTCGCCATCTCTTTCTACGAGCGAATCAACGCGACAGAGATGAAGGAGTGGGTCGGGTTTCGACTCACCGGAGAATCCCTCCTGCGAATGGCGGGCAAGAGGAAGTAACACCGCCCTCAGCGGTGCGCGGTTACGCCGACCTGACGGCAGTACTCGAGCACCGGACAGATGGAACATTTCGGCAGGTGGCCGGTGCAGACGTGCTTCCCGAACGGCACCAGCAGCCGGTTGATCTCGACCCAGTATTTCCTGGGCAGCCGTCTTTCCAGCTCGACCCTCGTCGCTTCCGGAGTCGGGCCATGCACGTAACCCCAGCGGTTCGTGATGCGATGGACGTGAATGTCCACGGCGATCGCCATCTCGCCGCACGCGATCCCGAGCGTGAGGTTGGCGCACTTGGGGCCGACGCCGCGGAACGACGTCATCACCGTGAAGTCGCACGGCAGCTCGCCCCCGTATTCGGCCACCACCCGCTTCGCCAGTTGCCGAATGTCCTCCGCTTTCGTCCCGTAGAATGCGGAGGGGTGTATCAACGCTGCGATCCGTGCGGCGCTGAGCTTGCTCACTGCCTCCGCGTTCGGCGCGTCCCCAAAGAGGCGCAGCGCTGCGGGCAGTGAAACTTCGTCGCGCGTGCGCACGGAGATCATGCAGGCAACGAGCTGGTGAAACGGGGACGAGAAGCCCTCGTTGGAGAGCTGGAACATCGCCGCGTCGGCGAAGCTCCGCACTTCCTTCCGAATGCGGCGCAGCATTGCGTGAATGTCGTGCGGCTTCTTGCTGTTCATTCTTTTTCTGTTGGTAACGGGGCAAGGAAGCCGAAATGGTTCACAGGCGCAATACGAAGCAGCTGGGAGTGGTGTGGGGAACGATGCTGGTCGCGATATATCTCGTCTACCGCCTGGAGAGCAACATGCCGGCGCTGCACGAGATACTGCTTCCGGCCTACTTCATCTTCGCCGGGCTTGGCCTGCTGGCCACCTGGAAATGGCTTCGCCTGCGGTCACCGAAGAACCGGCGCGGCGACGACCGGCGCCTCGCCGACCGGCGCGACGATCCAGACGATCAAGCCCGCGCGTCCTGACCAGCCAATGCCCGTAGGAAACGATCGCCGCGGCGCACGGCGCGGACTGATGTCGCACTACTGGAATCCCCTTTACGGCGCGCTGCGAGCCGCGGCCGCACGAGCCGACACGTTCGTTGGGGCACTGGAGTTGTTTCTCGTCGTCGGCTTCGTCATCGCCCTCGCCGGCACCTTTGTCTTCGTTGGCCTCGCAACCCACGTCCGCACTGGAGTTACGCAGTCGTTCGACGAGTCGGTGCTGCGCTGGATGGGTGCGCACCATTCGAAGCTCACCGATTCCATCATGCTCCAGATTACCGCGCTCGGCACGGGGACAGTGGTGATGATGATCGTTCTCGTCGCGAGCCTGTTTCTGGCGCTCACCCAGCACAAGTATTCGGCGCTGCTGCTGCTCGTTTCCACCTTTGGCGGCCTTGTCCTGAACACCGTGCTCAAGATGGGCTTTCACCGGCCCCGGCCTCAGGTCATCGAGTGGGGGACACAAGCCGTGAGCTCGTCCTTCCCGTCGGGACACGCGATGAGCGCGGCCATCGTCTATAGTACCGTCGCCTACCTCGCCGCGCGGCTCCATCGAAAAAAGTTGGCGCGCTGGGCGATGATGATCCTCGCCTTCGTGCTCATCCTCGCCATATCCGGCAGCCGCATGTATCTCGGGGTTCACTATCCCTCGGACGTCGTCGCGGGCGTGGTAATCGGCCTCGCGTGGGCGGGATTCTGCATGGCGACACTGGAGGCAATTCAGAAGTACGCCGAACGGCGGGCTCCCGAAGTCATGCGTGAGGAGAAGCCGGCTCCGCCGGCTAGCTGACCGTAGGCTGGTCGGACTGCGCTTCGGGAGCATCGCCGGAGCGCGGACCTGAACTAGGTGGCGGCGCAGGCACGTCGTCGGGAGCGCGGCGGAGCGAGTAGCCAGGCTCCTGCTCGACAAACAGTTGTGTGAGGTCGTCCACGCGATCGTGGACAAGCATGTCTTTCGCGCGCGAGATCGACGCCGCGCGGCGCGTGACGTCGTCGATTGCGCCGCGTACGATGGAGACGTCGACGGTCTCCGCCAGCATTCTCGTTATCGCCAACGCCGGCGTGATCTCTCCGCTCAGGCATTGCAGGAGAATTGCGCGGACCTCCGGCGGCCTCACGCCTTCCGTCAGCCGCTCGACCGCCTCGGCTTCCACGCCAGTGCGGGGGGTCATCGGCCTGGGGTCCGGCTGGACGTGTTCATGGACTCGACAATACGGCACAAGGTGCGCCACAAGGCCGCGAGCCTGGATACCCGGGAACCAGGGCAAAGTGAGGAGCTTGAGGCTTTCTGAGTTCAGTCTGAGCCGAGGTTGAGGCTCGGCTGAGAAGGGGCTGAGGGGTGCGGCTCACATTGCACGCAACTCGTGGGCAGCAGATCAACCAGTGCCCGCCTCATTCCCTTCCGGAGAACCCAGACGTGAGCAACACAACCATCATTCATCGTACCCGCGCTCTCCAGAGCGCCGTGGTCGCCGCCCTGGCACTTGCATGCAGCGATTCGCCTCCGCCGACCGGTCCAGCACCGGTCGAAATCCAGCCTTATTCCGCGGCGAGCATCTCGTGGAATAAGACGGCCCGGGAGCTGATCACCACTCGCGCCATGACGAACCAGACCCTCCAGGCGCGCACGCTCGCCTACCTCTCGCTTGCGCAGTACAACGCGATCATCATCGCTGACGGCGCGAAGAACGGGAGTTACCATCCTTCGCTGGCCGCGGCAACCGCCGG
>DATLXE010000251.1:0-3284 GCA_035575795.1 Gemmatimonadaceae bacterium | reverse complement strand
TTCGAGGACGAGGCGGACCGTCTGTGCTTTGAACTCGTCGCTAAACTGTCGCCGGGCGCGCCGGCCCTTGCTCGTCTCTGCCGCCATCGTGGACATCGTATCTGCCTTTCAGAAAGTGTCCACAGAATCGGGTCAAGCTCACACGTGTCTCTGGCGCTGATGAACCGGTCGGCCTGCGCGGTCACGTTCGGAGGAACGAGAGAAGCGACGTCTAGTGTCGCCTTCTCGAGGAGTTCCTCAATGGGACCGTGCCAGGCATAGGACGATTCGATACTTTGACTGAGGCGCACAATGAGTTCGCGTCTCGTAGCTGCCTCGCGAACGATCTTCACGTAGGAGGCGACATTCGTGGCCTTCGGGACGCCATCGACGAGCGACGCAACGTAAGCTGGCCCGCCCACAGCGTCGTCTTCCCCGGTGCGCCGCAACGAGTCCACGACCGTAACGAGGTCAATGGCTTCGTGGTTCTTCGCGAGCGCCACCATGTGGCGATAGACGGTGCGGTGCGCGTCCCTGAAGAAGAGCGTCGGCTCGATGCCCGCTGACACGACCGCGTACGCCTCGTTGTCGATGAGGATTGCGCCGAGGATGGATCGTTCAGCATCCAAGTTGTGGGGCATCGCGCGTTCCGACACGCTCACCTTGGACCTTTCCCGGTTTGCCACGACCTAGCCCCTTTAACCCCGAGGCTCTGGCCGTCCGGCGGGCACGTAGCCGGCCCGAAGCACTCGTTGCACCTCGTCGGCAGGCACGCGGACCGCACGCCCGAGACGGAGGCATCCGAGTTTCCTTTGAGCAATCCACGAGCGGATAGTGGCCTTCGACAAACTCAACTCGATTGCGGCCTGCGCAACGGTGAGGGGCTTGGTGTGTATGGTTTCGGGCACTGGAGGCTCCTGATGTTCACCAATATGTATTGATGACGAGTAAGCCCTATGGTATACCTTTGGTGCTACTGTTTCAGGTACTTAATTAGTGAACACCATGGATGAACCGTTTCGTCGATTCCAATGTCCTGTCTTCTCGGCGCACCACTGGCAAGACTGGCTAGACCCACGTGGTCGGCCGATCGTGCCCCCGTCTAAAGGCCTGAGCTCAATTGACAGCCCATCTGGAGTGGAGCTGACGTGGCAGAAATTCCGGGAGCGCGGCCACAAGACTGGCCCAGTCCTAGGTCCTACTCCAAACGCTCGAACCGCTCGGACATATTCTCCAATGTCGCGTGAGCACGCCGCGCTCTTCCAGACGTTCGCGGACCTGGATTACCACAACCTCAGCGCCATTCTAGATTTCGCGAACGCCTACGGGCTCCTCGGCGTGCCGCGGCAAAATCAATCACTCATGGTTGGCAAGGCCCCACAGCAGCGGCACCATCACGCTTTCGGCGAATCCCATTTGGATTGGGCGAGAGAAATCTGTCTGATGCGTGAGGCGTTGGAGCTGACGAGGTCAAAGAGCCCTGAAGAGGTCGCCGCGGATCAGGCGGCGTGGCGCCGTGTTCAGTTGGAGCCTCCGCACAAGCAACGGATTGAGAAACTGACGTGGCTGTTCGACCTTCATCTACAACAGGTACAGGGGAGGATGGTTTTTCCGGAGAGCGGCCCACCACAACTCTCATTCGCACCTCTGACGTTGCTTTCCGCGATGTGGCTGCAGCTCGCGCTTTCCGTGGTCGGCGGCAAGGAGTTTCGCGCTTGTAAGCACTGCCGACGGCTGTTCGAGATTTCCACAGAAGAAACCGGTTTTCGCACACACCGGACGTTCTGCTCGGCGAGTTGCAAGACGTTGGATTATCGAAAACGGAAAAGAACGGCGCTGGCGCTCATTGAAAAGGGCTTGTCCGTTGGTGACGTTGCGGCTGGAATCAACACCCCCAAGGCAACGGTCCGGGCCTGGATCTCCGCGAGGAAGCGGCAGAAGTTGGAGAAAAACTAATGTTGTATCGACGCGGCGCCACCTGGTGGTACAAGTTCCGCTTTGCGGGCAGGCTGTTCCGCGAGTCGGCAAAAACGAAGTCGAAGTCGCTCGCGCGTCAGGCGGAGCGTAAGCGTCACCAAGCGCTCGAGGAGGCGATCCACGGCATCAAGAAGCGCGTGGCTCCTATGACGCTGGGCGTCGCAGCCGACGAATGGCTCAAGCTCAAAAAGCCGACGCTTGCTCCAAAGTCGTACACGATCGAAGACGGCAACTTTAGAAACCACCTGAAACCCGTCTTCGGCTCGATGCTCCTCATGGACATCACAGCCGATGACATCGCTGACTACCAGCGCAACCGATTGAAACGGTCCGCGTCGCCGAAGACCGTCAACCTTGAGATCGGCACGCTCAGAGCTCTCTTAAAGCGCCATCGTCTATGGGGAAATCTTCAGCCAGACGTAAAGATCTCGGGGTCAGGACCGACGTCGGCAAAGCGCTGACCGCCAATGAGGAGGAGCGACTCCTCGCAGCATGTCGCTCAAGCAGATCGCGAGTAATTCATCCGATCGTCACGCTCGCGCTTCACACAGGAATGCGGCGTGGGGAGATTCAATCGCTCAAATGGCGACAGATTGACTTTCTGGGCCGGACCGTGACGGTCGGAGCGAGCAAAACTGAATCAGGCCAAGGTCGCGTGATTCCTCTCAACGATCGGGCGCTAACGACGCTGCAGGTGTGGGCAACAAATTTCGGCGCGCGCCAACATGAGCACTACGTATTCCCTTCGGAGCACTACGGGCTTGCCGGAGACAACTGCACACCACACGTGAAGACGGTGGACTTGAAGCGGCCCACACGTGAGATTAAGACCGCCTGGACGTCTGCGAAGCGGGCGGCAAAAGTAGAGTGCAGATTCCACGACTTGCGCCACACAGCTTGCACGCGACTTCTAGAGCGCGGCACGCCCCTCCCGGTTGTAGCCGCGATCTTCGGCTGGAGCGCCGGCACCGCAGCCAAAATGGCCAAGCGGTACGGTCACATCGGGACCAACGCCCGGCGGGTAGCAGTCGCGTCCTTGGACGGGTCCTCGATTCCGACGGAGACTCCCCAGAATCCACACGAAGAATCTGCGGCGAACACGCCAACTTCGTGATGCAGTGGGCACAGAAATGGGCACACTGCACGCGCCGCGTCTTCTAGTAATCGTCGTAAAGTGTTGAAACGATTGGCTCCTCGGGCTGGACTCGAACCAGCAACCCTCCGGTTAACAGCCGGATGCTCTGCCATTGAGCTACCGAGGAATGAGGGGGTAGTAATCCACTGCCCGCTTTCGCGCGTGGACGGCAGACAGTGATCGTAGAACAGAA
>DATLXE010000250.1:0-9630 GCA_035575795.1 Gemmatimonadaceae bacterium | reverse complement strand
ATTCGTTTTCGCTGGCGACTAGAGCGTAGGGGCCACACCCGTTCCCATCCCGAACACGGTCGTTAAGCCCTACAGCGCCGATGGTACTCCGTCCGAGAGGATGCGGGAGAGTAGGCCGTCGCCGGCACCTCATTGGGACCGTCCAGATTCGATCTGGGCGGTCCCTTTGTTTTTGCACGGCTTAGTTGCGAGCATCGAACAACCGCATTGCAACTGCGGACCAACTGCGGACTGCCCGGGAGCTGAACTGGGGACTTGCCGCTTGAACGCTGACACTCACAACTTCAGTCGTGTGGATGCCAGCCGACCATACGCTAACAATGATCGTCTGTCACCGACGGCAGCAATTGCGCGTCTTTCCCGGCCCGGTGGGGTGTAGGTCAACTGGCAGACCGCCGGACTGTTAATCCGGAAGTTGCAGGTTCGAGTCCTGCCGCCCCAGCTCCGATTCTTCAAAACCGTTTTTCGCTGGCGACGCAGTCTTTCCTTGGAACCAGTCGCATGTCTGCCATCACGCTGTCCACCAAACCCCGCGTTCGCCTGCTGGCATTCCTCGCCTGCGTCCTTTCCCTATCGATTGCGGTTTTTGTCACGGTTGGCCTACAAGATGGCGGCTGGCCGTTGCTCGTTCCCGCCGTCGGTGCCGCGGCAGTGATTGTGTGGCCTGTCCGTAGCGTCCTGGCCGTCGCGATTCTGTTGAATGCCGCCATCATCATCCTTGGACTGATGACCGTTGGGATTCTCTATGGGTTCAGCCTCGCCGCGCTTCTTTTCGCGCTGGCCGCACTCCGCCCAGCTAATCATCAGGAACCGCCTAACGAGGAATTGAGGCCCACGGCAACCCCAAGCAGCTTGCTTGAGTAGTCGCATTCCGCGCCGCGGCTTTAAGTCCGACGCGTTAGACACCATTCCCCGCATCGCCGGATCCTGGCAACTACGCGTCAATCCCTCGTCGCGGATCATGCCCGAAGTCCCCGTCCGCAAACGGCGAAAGCCCGCTACCTTCCGGGATGCCAAGAGCTGGAATCGTTACCGTAGTAGGCAAGCCAAATGTCGGCAAGTCTACGCTCCTGAACCGGATCGTTGGCCAGAAGCTGAGCATCACCAGTCCCAAGCCGCAGTCGACGCGCGACCGCATCGTCGGCATTCACTCGACGGCCGACTCGCAGATGGTGATCCTCGACACGCCGGGGCTGCTCAATCCGAAGTATCCGCTGCAGCAGGCGATGCGCGGCACCGCGCTCCGCGCGCTGGCTGAGGCCGACGTCATCGTTTACCTGGCCGACGCGACGGAAGGCACCCCGCCGCCGCTGGTCGAAGCCGCCGCGCTGGAGTCCGCGCCGCGCGCTCCCGTGATCGTCGTGCTGAACAAGATCGACGCGCTTCCGACGGCTCGCCGCGAACAGATGTCGCTCACGGAAGATGGGATGCCCGTGTCCGCGCTCACCGGCGACGGCATACCTGAGCTGCTCGAGCGGATCGCCGGAAGCCTGCCCGAAAGTCCCTTCCTCTATCCGGAGGAAGACATCAGCACGCAGCCGGTTCGCTTCTTCGTCGCCGAGCTCGTCAGGGAGACGGTGCTGGAGCAGCTTCAGGACGAGGTACCCTACAGCGTCGCCTGCCTCGTTGAGGAATATCGCGAAGGCCGCTCCCCTCTCTACATTCGCGCTGTAATTTATGTTGAGCGCGACAGTCAGAAGGCGATCATCATCGGCGCAAAGGGTGCCCGCATCAGAAGCGTCGGTGAGTCCGCGCGCAAGAAGATAGAGACGCTCGTTGGCGAGCAGGTGTACCTCGACCTATGGGTCAAGGTGCTCGCCAACTGGCGGAAAAATCCCGCGAGTCTATCGCGGTTAGGCTACCAACTGGCAACGGACAAGCGCAGATGACCCTCTCTCCAAAACTGCTCGAGATTCTCGTCTGCCCCAAATGCAAGGGCGACCTGGAGTACCGCGAGGCGGAGCCGGCGCTCGTTTGCCAGTCGTGCAAGCTGCGCTACGCGGTGCGTGATGACATCCCGATCATGCTGATTGATGAGGCTACGCCTCTCTAGCTGCTGTTTCGCGCTTTTGGCGGCGCTCACTGCTCCCGCATTTCTCGGCGCACAGACCGAGACCGGGAGTGAAGGCGCTCTCTTCCTGTTGCTCCCTACGGGCGCTCAGGCGGTTGGCATGGGACAGGCGATGGTCGCGTCACGTCCGGGTAGCGAAGCGATATGGTGGAACCCATCCGCGCTGGCCCGCCAGGAGAAGCGTGAACTCGCCATCCATCACTCCAAGACGCTGGCCGGTGTGGGCGACGCGCTTTCCTTCGTCCTTCCGTCGCAGAGCTTCGGCACGGCCGCCCTTTCGCTCAACATTCTCAACATCGGCGAGCAGCAGGTAACCGATGAGCAGGGACAGCCCATCGGGGTCATCCTGCCGCGTGACCTGGTGTTCGCGGGCACGTACGCGGCGCGCATCGGAAAAAATTTCAACGCCGGCTTCAACTACAAGCTTGTGCAGTTCCGCGTGGACTGCTCGGGGCAGTGCGCGAGCGTCGGCACGCTCACCAGCACGTCGAGCGCAGCCGACATCGGAGCGCAGTATCACTTTCCGACGGCGACTCCGCTCACAATCGGTTTCGCGCTGCGTAACTTCGGCAGCCGCCTGAATTCAGGGAACGCCGGGAGGAGCGAGCCTCTTCCTACGCAGCTCGAGCTTGGCGCGATGTACAGGCTGGGTTTCATTGACCGCTACCTGAAAGACACCGAAGTCAGAACGGCGGGAAGCTTCGTCGACAGCAGATCCTTCGGCGGACGCTCACTCCGCGTCGGGGCCGACGTCATCTACCAGAAAACAGTGCACTTCCGCGGCGGGTATGTTGGAGAGGACGACCGCGCCGATGCCAGTGCATCGCTCGGTTTCGGCCTCGAGAGTGGACGCTTTGTTTTCGATTTCGCTCGCACCTTCGGCGGCCTCCCCGCAGACGACGGACAGAGACCGACTTACCTTTCCCTCCGCTATCTCTTCTGAACTTCCACCGCCCGACCGTCACCTGACCCGATGAAGTACCTCTACGCGTTCCTCATCTTCGTCCCGATCGCGATCATCGCGCGCTTCATGCACTTCCCGCCGATCTGGGTCTTCGCGATCAGCGCGATCGCCATCATACCGCTGTCCGGCGTGCTTGGCGCGGCGACCGAAGCGGTCGCTGAGCACACGAGCCCCGCGATCGGCGGGCTCCTGAATGCGACGATGGGAAATCTGGCCGAGCTGATCATCGCCGCCGTCGCGCTCCGCGCCGGGCTGCTCGACCTCGTGAAGGCATCGATCACCGGATCGATCCTCGGCAATCTCCTTCTCGTGCTGGGCGCGGCGCTGTTTGCGGGCGGGCTCAAGTTCAAGGTGCAGAGGTTCAACCCGCACCTTGCCGGGTTCAGCTCGACGGTCCTCGTGATATCGGTGTTCGGCCTGTTCGTGCCCGCGCTGTTCCAGCAGCTGCACCCGGACCCGGCGCGTGTTGCGACGCTCAAGATGTCGTACTTCGTGGCCGGGCTCCTGATCGCCGGCTATGCGGCGTCGCTGTTTTATTCGCTGCGCACGCACCGCTCTGCTTTTCTGACAGTGGGGGAGGGGGTGGTCGAGGGTGCGCCCGAGGGTGCTCCCGAGGGTGCGCCTCAGGGTGCGCCTGAAGTGACTGTCGCCCCGCACTGGTCGTCAAAAAAGGCGCTGACCATTTTGGTGGCCTCGGCGGTTGCAATCGGAGTGGTTTCGGAGATCCTCGTGTCGGCGACCGAAGAGGCCGTCGAGGTCATGGGGCTCTCGCAATTTTTCGTCGGCCTGATCGTCGTCCCAATCATCGGCAATGCAGCCGAGCACAGCTCGGCGATCCTGATGGCGATGAAGAACCGGATGGACCTTGCGATCAACGTCGCGGTGGGGTCGAGCATTCAGGTGGCGTTGTTGATTGGGCCGGTGCTGGTGTTCCTGGGCTTGATGTTCGGGCAGCGAATGGATCTCGCCGTCAGCCCCATGGAAGTTGCCAGCATCGCGCTGGCGGTGGCGGTGGCGAACTCGGTCGTGCGTGATGCGGAATCGAACTGGCTGGAAGGACTTTTTCTGCTTCTCGCTTACGCGATACTCGGCGTTGCATTCTTCTATTTCTAAGACGGTCTCACGGGGCACGGGATAAAAAGACTTGCAACAGCCTAACGCGATCCACTTCTCCCCTGATGGAGCCAAGCTGCCGCCGCACGTCCGGGCGTGGATCGGTTCGCAGGATGCCGCGACGGTGACGCTGTCCTCGGCCGACGAGCTGATGTCGATCGGACTGCGCCAGCGCCCGCGCATGGCACTGTTCGACGCGCGCAAAAATGCCGAAGCGGCCTTCGCCGCCGTTCAGCGTGTGAAGCGGGATTCGTATACCGCCGTCGTACCGTGCGCCGTCATCTGCGGCAAGGCGAAGGGAGATCTCGCTGCCGCGTTCGATGCCGGCGCTGACGAAGTGATCCGCGATTCGACCGATACTGCCGAGGCGGTGCGCCGGCTCGATGCGATGCTGGTGCGGTCGGAGAGAGACCTGGTCGTCCATCCGTCGACGAGGCTGGCCGGAACATCGGCGATCGAAACGGAGATCGGCCGTCGCCTCGCGCTTAGCGAATACTTCGCCGTGTGCTACGCGGATCTCGATCACTTCAAGGAATTCAACGACCGCTACAGCTACAACGAAGGCGATCGCGTCATCCGCATCCTCGCCAAGCTGCTGCACGACGTCGTGAAAGGCACGTGCGCGGAGCAGGGCTTCATCGGACACATCGGCGGCGACGATTTCATTTTCATCATCCCCTACAACGCGATCCCCTCGGTGTGCGGGGAGATCGTCGCGACGTTCGACCTGCTCGCGCCTTACCAGTACTCGGAACAGGACCGGCGCGCCGGATATTTCTTCGGCAAGGACCGGCGCGGGCACCTCGACCGCGTGCCGCTGATGACACTCTCGATTGGAGTCGTGACGAACCTGCGCCGCTCGCTGTCTTCGGCGAGACAGGCGAGCCAGCTGGCGACGGAAATGAAAACGTACGCAAAGAGCCTTCCCGGATCGGTCTATACCGTGGACCGGCGCAGTGACGAGCGCGTGACGCCGAACGAGCCCATACCGGCACTTCGCGAGCCGCGCGCCGGAGCCGGCGAATGAACGTCAGCTGCCCCGACTGCAAGTCCATCTTTCGCGTCGACCCCGCAAAGGTTCCCGGCACGGGTGTGCGGGCTCGGTGTTCCGTGTGCAGTGGCATAGTTCCGATTCCCGCGCCGACCGGGATGAACACCCCGGCGAGCGGAACGGACCGCACGCCGACGCCGGCCTCGTCCCGCGCGGCGGCACCGCCGCCGTTTACACCGCCGCCGTTTACACCGCCTCCGTTTACACCGCCTCCGTTTACGCCGCCGCCGTTTACCCCGCCTCGGCCAACTCCCCGCGCCACCACTCCCGCGGCGGTCCGACCGGTTGCGCCAACGCCACCGGCACCGACACCGACACCGCCTGCTCCGCGGCCGTCGCCGGTCGCTGCTGTACCTACTCCGCCACGCGCCGCTCCGATGCCGGCACCGGTGTTGCCGCCTCCGCGTCCGACTCCTTCAACGCCACCCGTGACACCGGCGACTCCGTCAGGAGCGACTGCCGCGCGCAAGCCGATCAATCCCTTCCTCGCAAAGGACCCGAACCAGCGGGCGAAACGTCTCGCGCGGGCTCTCGTCTCCGACATCATTACCTACCATCCCGCGAAGCACACCGAGGGATTGCGCGACGGCACCCTCAAGCAGCTGTTCCGGGAAGAGATAAAGAAGAGCTTCGAAGAGTATATTGCGCAGGTGGGGCAGCAGCTCGCGGAGAGCACCACATACTTTCAGGAAGCGCTCAACGAAGTCCTGGGTGGTGGGAAGAAAATATTCTAGGAGCGGCGCCGAATGGCGGAGAGTGATCGCGGCCGGGTACTGAAGCAGAGCGTGGACCAGCTGGCAGAGTTGCGGAGGTATCTTTGACATCGATGGAAAGCGTGCTCGCCTGAGCGCGCTCGACGGGGAGATGGCGGACCCCGGCTTCTGGAGCAACCAGGAGAAAGCGCAGGCGGTCCTCCAGGAAGTGAAGACGCTGCGCGGTTGGATTGAGCCCTACGACAAGCTTCAGGGACGCGCTGCAAGCGCGGAAGAGCTCGATGCGATGCTCGCCGACAGTCCGGACGCCGGAATGGAAGCTGAGCTCGACACCGAATCCGAGGTGCTCTCGGCCGACATCGATTCCTTTGAAGTGCGCTCACTGCTGCGCGGGCCGGACGATTTCCGCGACGCGCAGGTCGAGATCAGCGCCGGCGCCGGCGGCACGGAAGCGCAGGACTGGGCGTCGATGCTGATGCGCATGTACATCCGGTGGGCGGAGCGCCGCGGCTTCGAGGTCTCGATGCTTGACGAGAGCGAGGGCGAGGAGGCGGGGATCAAGGGAGCCGTGCTCGAGATCCGCGGCCATTACGCCTACGGCTTCCTGCGGCCCGAGACGGGCGTCCACCGCCTCGTTCGGATTTCTCCCTTTGACTCGGCGGCGCGCCGGCACACCAGCTTCGCTTCGATCTTCGTGTACCCGGTCGTGAACGAAGAGATCAATATCGAGATCGACGAAGGCGACCTTCGCATTGATGTTTATCGAGCATCCGGAGCCGGTGGACAGCACGTCAACAAGACCAGCTCCGCCGTGCGGATCACACACTTGCCGACGAACACTGTCACCGCATCGCAGCAGGAGCGGTCGCAGTTCAAGAACAAGGCGACGGCGATGAAGATGCTGAAGAACAAGCTGTACCAGGCGGAAGTGGAAAAGCGCGACCAGCACAAGGCCGCCCTCGACGCGACCAAGTCCGATGTCAGCTTCGGCAGCCAGATCAGGAGTTACGTGTTTCAGCCGTACACGATGGTCAATGACCATCGCACCGAGCTCAAGATCCCGGATGTCCAGAAGGTGATGGACGGTGCGATAGACCCGTTCATCGAGGCGTACCTCAAGCTCGGCTCCGACACGGCGGCCGCGTGAGCGACGACGTCAACTTCATTCTTCAGGCGCGGCGGGAGAAGCTCGGCGCGCTCGAAGCGGCCGGCATTCCGGCGTTCGCATACAGCTACGCGCGGACGCACCTCGCTGGCGACGCGGTCAAAGCGCTCGCCGATGCGGACGAGGGCCCGGAAGTCAGCGTTGCGGGACGCGTTGTCGCCTGGCGTTCGCACGGGAAGACGACGTTCGCACACCTCGCCGATGTGAGCGGAAAGATTCAGCTCTACTTCCGGAAGGACGAGCTTGGCGAGCACTACACCACGCTTGGCCACCTGGATCTCGGCGACATTATCGGCGTGCGCGGCGTGTTGTTCCGGACGCGAACCGGCGAGGCAACGGTGCGCGTGCAGTCGCTCGAGCTGCTGGCCAAGTCGCTGAGCCCGCTGCCGTTCGGGAAGGAAGAAGAGGTCAACGGACAGATTGTGCGGCATTCCGGATTTGCGGATCCGGAACAACGCTACCGGCAACGCTACGCTGACCTCGCCGTACACCCCGAAGTGCGCGCTCTCTTCGTTGCGCGATCGAGGATGACAACGGCAATCAGGGCTTTTCTCGACGCCCGCGCATTTATCGAAGTCGAGACGCCGGTCCTGCAGCCGCTCTACGGGGGTGCGGCCGCGCGCCCATTCACGACGATGCACAACGCGCTCGCGATGCCGCTTTTCCTGCGCATCGCCGACGAGCTGTACCTCAAGCGGCTAATCGTCGGCGGAATGGAAAAGGTGTACGAGATCGGCCGCGATTTTCGGAACGAGGGAATGGATCGAACGCACAATCCTGAGTTCACGATGCTCGAGTTCTACCAGGCTTACGCCGACTATGGCGAGATGATGACGGTCGTCGAGGAGCTGCTCGTCGCCGCGACCGCGGCGGTGCGGGACGTTCCTGAACTGGCGGCGAGGGTCCCGTCCTTTGTTACGCCCTTCCCGCGCATCGAGTGGGTGCCGTCGCTGAACGATGCGGCCGGTATGGACGTCAACGCTCTCGACGATACCGCGCTGCGCAGCCTGGCATCGCGGGCGGGTGTCGAAAAGACCGACGGACTGAGCAGACCGAAGATGCTTGACGAGATTTTTCAGGCGCTCGTCGAGTCGAAGCTGCAGAGTCCGACCTTTGTCGTCGACTACCCGGTGGAGCTCTCGCCACTGGCGAAGCCGAAGCGCGGCAATCCACTGCTCACCGAGCGCTTTGAGCTGTTTGCCAACGGACGCGAGATGGCCAATGCGTTCAGCGAGCTGAACGATCCGATCGACCAGCGCCGGCGATTCGAGGCGCAGGCGAAGCTCAAGGCCGCCGGCGACGAGGAAGCGAGCGGCGTGGACGAGGATTACCTTCGAGCGATGGAATACGGAATGCCGCCGATGGGCGGCGTAGGAATTGGCATCGACCGGCTGTTCATGTACCTGTCGGGGTCAACCAACATTCGCGACGTGATCCTGTTTCCAACGATGAGACCGGAATGAACAAGCTCGAGCTGCAGATCGCCTGGCGCTACCTGCGCAGCAGGCGCGGGTCAAAGCTGCTTTCGCTGATCAGCATAATTGCCATCGGTGGCGTGCTGGTGGGTGTGAGCGCGCTCATCGTCATCATCGGCGTGATGAATGGATTGCAGGAGGACCTGCGCGAAAAGATTCTCGTCGGAAGTCCCGACATCCGCGTTCTGAGCTATGGCGAGGATCTCAAGATCAACGACTGGACGAAGACGCTGGAGACCGTGCGTCGGCAGCCGGGTGTGGTCACGGCCGCGCCGTTCGTTCTCACCGAAGCTCTCATGACAACGGGGCACGACTACGCGGGCGGGGTCTATGTCGTTGGGCTGCTGCCGCAGGGGAGAGGCGTTCCGGAGGTAACCAGCATCCGATCACACGCGACGTCGGGAGACTTCCGCTTTGCGAGCACGGACGGCAAGCATCGCGGCGTCGTGCTGGGCAAGCTCCTCGCCGCGCGCTTCAACCGCTGGCCTGGTGACAGCATCAACCTCCTCTCGGCGGGAGGCGGGAAGATCAACGCCGTGACAGGCGGTTTCGTGCCGCGCGTCGAGCGCTTCGAGGTCACCGGGATCGTCGCGACAGGCATGTACGAGTACGACAACGCGTATGCGTTCGTCGCGCTCGACAAGGCACAGCAGCTGGCCGGTCTTGGGCAGGGCGTCACCGGAATAGAAGTAAAGACCACCGACCGCTGGGAGGCCTCGGGCATCGCGACACGCCTCGTCGCAACACTCGGCTGGCCGTATCGAACCGTGGACTGGGAAGAGCAGAACAGCTCGCTCTTTCAGGCGCTCAAGCTCGAGAAGCTCGGCATGGGAGTCATCCTGCTGCTTATCGTGCTCGTCGCCGCCTTCAACATCGTCAGCACGCTGACCATGGTCGTCGCCGACAAGACGAAGGAGATCGGGATTCTCAAGGCGATGGGTATGCCCGCACATTCCATTCGGCGGATATTCTTTGCGCAGGGACTTGTCATCGGCGTGGTCGGAACGCTGCTCGGCCTGCTACTGGGCTTTACGGCTGCGATCGCGCTCGACAAGTACAAGCTCATCGCGCTCGACCC
>DATLXE010000249.1:0-1531 GCA_035575795.1 Gemmatimonadaceae bacterium | reverse complement strand
CTCGCCGCGCTCATCAGTGACGGTGCCGTTCAGCGTGGGAAACCGGTTTGTCACCACGATCTTCACCCCGTCGAGCCGGTGGCCCCCGCGGACCTCCAGCGGAATGTCCGCATGATCGCGGCCCGCCACCTCGACGTTTCTCACGAACCATGGGCGCGGCAGGGGGCTGACCCGCAGCAGCGAGGGCCCGCTGATGCCGCCGAGTGCAAACGTCCCGTCAGCGGACAACCGCCCGTCATCGAGGCCGGACTTGTCGCTGTGGAACCGACGATCTGAGCCAGTGCTCAGCGCCGTAACGCGCCCCCGCGACAGTTGCTCCGGCAGGGGAGTGCCGTCGTGGGTGAGCACCTGGCCGGACACCGTTCCGCCCGGATCCACGATCACCGCGATGCCTTCCATGTCTGCGCCCGTGACGGTCAACGCCATCAGCGCCCAATCTTCCGAGGCGTCGCGCGCGGTGCCGCTCGTTTCGAGCTGATACTCACCGGGCGGCACGTCGCGAAGTACCCACGTGCCGTCGGCCGCCACCTTCGTCGTCGCGCCCATCATCGTCTCCGAGAAGCCTGGGCCCGCGGCTTCAGCCATCAGCCTGATCGTCGCGCCAGCCAGGGGGGCGCCGTCAGCTCCTGACGCCGTGCCGGACAACCTCGCCGCCTGCCCGACGACCATCGGAAAATCGATGCCGGAGACTTCCTGCCCGACGGCGACCTTCACGCGCGGCGCGTCCGTGCCGCTCGCGGTCCCGGGAAAATATGAGGACTGGTACGCCAGGACTTCCTTGTTCTTGCCGTCGGACACCCAGGTCTCCCGGATGGAGGCCATGACGACATACTCGCCAGGCGGGAGGGCCAGAATGCGGTACTGCCCCGTGTCGTCGGTGCGGGACACCCCGGCTGTCGGCACGAGGCGCCGGCGGCCCCGGAAATACTGCACCCGCATCGGATAGACCGCCACGCCGGAGAACGCCTCACCGGTCTCGTCCGTGATGCGCCCGCTGATCACGCCGCCCCGGGACAGCGTGTAGTCCAATTTCTCGACCGTCTGACCGTCGGTGAGTTGCATCGGCTTGCCGAGGCCGCCAAAACGACGCTGGCCGTGCTGCATCGCCAGATACCCGCTGCGCGCCACCGTGATCGTGTAACGCCCAGCGGGCAGGTCACGCAACTCGTACGCGCCAAGCGCGTTGGTGCTGGTCGTGCGTCCGTCGGGTAGCTCGACGGCGCGCGCGCTGATCTGGGCGCGCCGCAGGGGGCGTCCTTCGGCAGTGAGCACACGACCCCTGATGACCGCGGTGCCCCTGGGCGCCGCCGGGCCGTCGCGCGGCTCGGGTCGTTGCGGTGCAGCCTGTAACAGAAGCAATGCGAGGACGACAACCACGCGATCCTCCCTGGACGGAATCTACGTTTGCGGAACTGGCGGCATGGCCGTGCCCGCGTGCGCGGCCACCATGGCCTGGAGCTCCTCGGCTTCGATCACTTCTTTCTCCAGCAGACGCGCCGAGACCGTATCGAGCAGGTCGCGGTGATCACGA
>DATLXE010000248.1:0-7057 GCA_035575795.1 Gemmatimonadaceae bacterium | reverse complement strand
CACCTTCCTCAGCGTGAAAGAAGTCATGGCGCTCGTCGGCTACTCCGATCCGAGCCACTTCTCGCGTGACTTCAAACGGCGTTACGGGATGGCGCCACGTGAGCTGCGCGAGCGGGCGCGGCTGTCGCCGCTGTGCGCGACACTGGAGATTCCAGGACCCTATGCTGAGCTCGACGCAGGCGCGGCGTAAACCGGGCACAGGCGGATCGGCCAACGGATAGCACATCTCACCAAGTAACGCGGCGCCAGAGGGTGGCGCGCTGCGCCTAAAGTGGAAAGAGAACGCAGGACACCGTCAACCAACGTCGAAAGGACACGATCATGAAACGCATCGCCCTCGCCACGCTGCTCGCCTTCACCTCGGTCATCGCCGCGCCGGTCGCGACGGCCGCAGCCGCCCAGAAACCGGCCGCCAGTCCGCTCGCGATTCCGGTCACCGGCGCGGGCCCGGGCGGCGCCTTTGCGGGCACCTTCCAACTGCAGAAGTTCGTGGCGCAGGACGGACAGGTCGTCGCCACCGGAGTGCTCACCGGCGTGGTCACCACGACGGCCGGTGTCGCGACCACGATCGTACGCACCATCGCACTCCCAACGGTCATCGGCACCGCAACCTGCGACATCCTCCATCTCGACCTTGGGCCTGTGTCGATCGATCTCCTGGGGCTGCAGATCGACTTGAGCCGCATCGTGCTCGATATCACGGCGCAGGCGGGAGCTGGCAACCTGCTCGGTAACCTGCTGTGCGCGGTCGCGAACCTGCTCAACGATCCGTCGGGTCTCGCACGGCTCCTGAACAGCGTCCTCGACCTGCTGCGCTGACCGCGCGGCGTCCTCTGCACCGGTGACTTCCGGCGTGGGCCTCGCGCACTCCAGCCCGATCGTGTGGGGCAACCGGCTGTTCGTGACCAGCGCCATCAGCAGTCGTGGCGCTGCCACGTTCAAGACCGGACCGTATAGCGGCGGCGACTCGTCGGACGACTCATCGTCGCACGATGGCTGTTGTATGCCCTGGATGCCACGACAGGCAGCGTCCTCTGGGAGCAGACCGCCTATGAAGGGGCACCGCGATAAACGTCACGTCAAGTCCACCTATGCGAGCTCGACGCCGGCGACTGATGGCCGCGTGGTGGTCGCGTGGTTCGGATCGCACGGGCTCCATGCCTACACGGTGGATGGCAAGCCCCTGTGGAGAGTGAATGTCGGCCGGGTCAGCGTCGGCGCCGCCGAATCAGCCGGCATCGAATGGGGTGCCGCGAGTTCACCGGTGATCTGGAACGGTCGTGTGTTCCTGCAGGTTGACACCCACGACGATTCCTTCGTGGTGGCACTGTCAGTCGAGACCGGCGAGCAGGTGTGGAAGACCGAACGCGACGAGACGCCGTCGTGGAGCACGCCCACCATTGTGACGACGAAGAGCGGAGCGGAACTCGTCGTGAACGGGAGCAATTTCGTCCGCGGGTACGATCCTGGGACAGGACAGGAGCGGTGGCGCGTCCCTGCGGGCTCGCCGATCGCAACGCCGACACCCGTGAAGGCCGGCGAGTTGTCAATCGTCACCAGCGGCGGGATGGGCTCGTCGCGCCCGGTCGTGGCGGTACGCCATGGCGCCAGCGGCCCACTTACGCCGGCCGCCGGAGCCGCAACCACGAAGGCACGGTCCGGAGTCGCATGGAGCGTCACAGGCCGCGGTCCGTTCACGCCGACGCCGCTCGCCTATCGAGGGGTGCTCTACGTCCTGGCGAACAACGGGGTTCTGGATGCGTACGACGTTGACACCGGCGCCGAGCTCTTTCGCGCGCGCATTCCGGAGGTCGGCAGCGGATTCAGCGCGTCACCGGTCCTGGCCGACGGAAAGATCTATCTCGCCAACGAGGACGGTGCCATTGCGGTGGTGGCGGCGGGCCGGGCCTTCCGTCACCTCGCCACAAACGACATCGGCGAGCCGGTTATGGCCACGCCAGCGCTGTCTCGAGGCGTGATCTTCGTGCGAGGGATGAACAGCGTCTTCGCGATTGGTCGGCAGATGAAGCATTAACGCCCGGCCTTGGCAGCCTCGCTCTTCCCGCTCTACCCGGTGCTCATGGCCGCCGGTGGAAAGCTCCTCGGCGGTGCCCAGGAACATTTCTACCGGTCGGGCGCCGCCGCCAGCCCGAACACTGGATGCCGCGTATGTCCCCCGTTCTGCTGTTTGTATTACACACCGCCGAGGATTAATTCGCCGCGATGGCGTCTGCGCCGAGGAGGGCCCCGGACTATACTCGGCGGCCATGCTGGAGACACTTCACTCATTCGAACGGACCGTCAACGCCCTCGTTTGGGGCTGGCCGATGATCGTGCTGCTACTGGGCACGGGCGTCCTGCTGACGGTCCTCACCGGCTTCATCCAGTTCCGCCGCCTGCCCTTTGCCCTGCGCGAGGTTCTTGGCAAGCTGTTCGAACGCGGCCACGGAGCTGGCAGCGTCACTCCGTTCCAGGCGGTGGCTACCGCCCTGGCATCAACGGTCGGCGTCGGCAACATCGCCGGCGTTGCCACCGCGATCCACATCGGCGGGCCCGGCGCGCTGTTCTGGCTGTGGGTCTCGGGGATCCTCGGCATGTGTACGAAATACGCGGAAATCGTGACCGCGCTGCACTACCGCGAGCTCGACGAGACCGGGACGATGCGCGGCGGCGCGATGTACACGCTGAAAAAAGGCCTCGGGCTCCCGTGGCTGGGGGCGATCTTCGCGCTCCTCACGGCGCTCGCCGCCTTCGGGATCGGCAACATGGTGCAGGCGAACTCGGTCGCCGCCTCGCTGGCCGAATCGTTTGGCATCGATCCGCGTCTGTCCGCCACCGTCATGATCGCGCTGACGGCGATCGTGATCCTCGGCGGGATCAAACGGATCGGGGAGTTCACGTCCATCCTCGTGCCGTTCATGGCGATTCTCTACCTGGCGGGCGGGGGCGTCATCATCCTGATGAACGCCGGCAGTCTGCCGAGCGTCCTGGGCACTGTCTTCCGCGAAGCGTTCACCGGGTCGGCGGCCACCGGAGGCTTCGTGGGCTCCACCATGATCATCGCGCTGCGCTTCGGCGTCGCGCGCGGACTGTTTTCAAACGAAGCAGGGCTCGGCAGCGCCCCGATCGTGCACGCGGCGGCGCAGACGGACCACCCCGTCCGGCAGGGGCTGTACGGCATCTTCGAGGTGTTCGTCGACACGATCCTGATCTGCACGACCTCGGGACTCGTGATCCTGCTGACGCAGACATGGACGGGTGACGTGACCGGCGCCGCCCTCGCGGCGCGGGCCTTCGAGAAAGGACTGCCGGGCGTCTGGGGAGACATCATCGTCACCAGCGGGATCGTTCTGTTTGCCTTCTCGACGATCGTCGGGTGGAGCTACTACGGTGAGACGGGAATGGTCTACCTGTTCGGGGCGCGGGCGGCGACGCCATACCGGATGTTGTGGCTCGTGTTCATCTACCTCGGCGCCACCGGCTCGCTACATGTGATCTGGGACGTCTCGGACACGTTGAACGGGCTGATGGCGATCCCGAACCTGATCGCGGTGCTCGGCTCGATCCCGCTGCTGCTGCGGCTGCAGAAGGAGTTTTTCGCGCAGCAGCGGTAGCGCGTGGCACCGGATCGGATCGATGTTCTGAACATCGCGCGTCCTGCCCGGTTCATCGTCGATCCCACCGGCGCTGTCCGCTACTCGTTCGTTGCCGACCAAGAACACGAGTTCAGACGGCCAGGCGCTTGAGGGCCCAGAACACGCCCACGCACGCAATCAAAGCCGACGCGGGCAGCACGATCCGCCGACGGTACCAGGACCGATGACCGAACCGGTGGCCGACCAGCAGGAATGCCGCCCCGATGATCGCCAGCTGGCCCGCCTCCACCCCCAGATTGAAGGTGATCAGGGCTGTCACGAATTCCGAGCGCGGCACGTCTAGGGCACCGAGCGCACCGGCGAATCCAAGGCCATGGAGAAGGCCGAAGGCGAACACCAGTCCGACCCGCCACGGTTTCAGGTCGGTCACGACGAGATTCTCGAGGGCCACGTACGCAATCGACGTCGCTATGAGCGGCTCGACGACGGCTGGACTTACGGACACGACGCCGAAGATGCTGAGGCCGAGCGTCACCGAGTGCGCGACGGTGAAGGCGGTGATCTGCAGCAGCAGAGGCCGAAGTCGGGGGGTGAGCAGAAACATGCCCAGCACGAACAGCACGTGATCGACGCCACCGGGAATGATGTGCGTGAACCCCAGCCGCAGGTAGCGCGCCGCGATT
This sequence comes from Gemmatimonadaceae bacterium, assembly GCA_035575795.1. Lineage (GTDB taxonomy): Bacteria > Gemmatimonadota > Gemmatimonadetes > Gemmatimonadales > Gemmatimonadaceae > UBA4720. Next base: position 2,778 of record DATLXE010000248.1, on the reverse strand, counting down.
TGCACTCGCGAGGCCGCCGGTGCCGGCCCGCGGAGAGCGATGGGTGCGCTTTGTTGGCCGCCTTCGAGCCAAGTCAGTGCCGGTTGCGCGTCGGCTTCACGATGCACCGTCAGCGAATACGAGGCATACGTCCAGCCGTAATTCCAGTGAAGAACCTGCGCCCCCTCGGGCAGCGGTCCCGTGAGGTGAATGGTGACCGACGGCGTCGCGCCAGGCGAGGGGGAGGATACGGTGTAGGTGACGGCGGGATGGACGCGCACACCGTCGAGCAGCAGCGTGACGCGGCCGCGAAAGCGTTCCGCGAATCCGTGTTCCTGTTCCGGCGGTCCGAGCCCCTGCCCTGGCGACTCTTTCGCGGCGGCGGCCAGCCTGTCCGCGAGCGTCTGCGCGTCCGTGACGATCTCGGCACGATAGCGGTCGGCTGAAATCCAGATGGCCACCCGCGTGGTCCCGATCTCGTGAGCGTCGGCGCGGTCGAGCCACGCCGGCATGAGCCACGCGAGCACCGCGAGCACGGCGACCGGCCAGCGCCGGGGCACTACCGCGCTCGTTTCATCGCACGCCGTGACGCCGCAGTCCCCGGGAGCTCGAAGGTGAGCGAGGCCCACAGACTCTCCCATTGTGCGCCGCTTCCGGCCGGGGCGGGGATCATGTGCACCGCCTTGATCAACCAGGCACCCCCGCGCGACAGGCGCAACGAGACACGGCCATGCTGGTTCGACCGCGCCCGCACTTTCGTCGCGGGATCGTCGCGGTTCATCGCGACGACGAGCGCGCCTTCGAGCGGACGGCCTTCATGCAACAAGCGCAGCGGCAGGGCCGAGCCCGCGCGCATGCCGTAGGGGTTCCGTTCGGGGATGAGTTCCAGCGTAAAGCCGAGGATTCGGTCGTACCCGGCAACGCCTCTCGAACCGGCGAGCAGAAGCGTTTTCGCGCAGCGGGAAAACAGTTCGCGAACCATTCCTTCCGGAGGTTTCCGAGCGGCTCGCACCGCGGCCACGCGGTCGAGCCCTTCCTCGGCGAGATAGGCGTCGAAGGCCTCGGGCTTCAGGTCGACCGACGAGTGCCGGCTGCGGTAGCCCACAACCACGAGACCTGGTCGCTCGACTTTGATCGTTCCGGCCGGGTCGGCGCCGTCCCGCCCCGCGACAGGTCTCAACCCGTCCGGCCCCGCGGCGACGAACTGCGCCAGCATGGCGGGGTTGCGCGGTAAAGGATCACCGACGAAATGCTCGCCGACCCGCAGACGCAGTTCGACGACCGATCCTGGCTCGAGCCGGTATGAAGACGGCTCGAGCCAGAAGTCGTGTGCAAGCAGCGGACACGTGACGAGCACGCCGCCAACGGCCGCCAGAGCGGTCACAAACCTTTTACTGGTTGTGAACATGCGTGTGATTGAAGCCGTCGTGCGGAAGCCCCAGGTACGGAAAGAACGAAAGGAACGGCGTGTCATTGGCCGGGACGCCATCTGAGAGCCTCGAGGCTATCAGGGCACAGTTCACTGATGATCCGAACTCCGACTGCAACTCCCCACCCCACAGGCGGAGCAGAATATCGACTGAATCGTCGGCCACACGGCGGCCATTCGGCATGCCGGCGAAGTCGCCCTGCAGAACACCCATGGGGTCCTGCGTGCCGAACGGTCTCGGCGGGATGTTGTAATTGAGGCGCATCTGATCGGAGATGACCGGGTTACGTCTCTGGGTTTCACGGTTGCCCGGGAACCCTCTAACGATTCCGGCAGGGTAGCCGAGCATGAAGGAGGCAATCTGGTCGTTGCGGTTCGTGGTTTCGGTGCACTTGGTGAACTCACGTAACTGCTGCACCAGCGTGTTTGGTCCCTGCTCGAACCCTGGATTCAGAATGTAGGGGGCAATGAATTGTTCATCGCGGTTCGGCTCGATGGCGTTATAGAAATTCTTCGCCTTGATCGGATTGAGAAACTCATTGAAGAGCGGGTTCGAGAGGCGCGATACCTGCGTCCCGTTGCCGTCGCTTTTCGGTGCTGATTCATCGCATGCCTCGTTCGCGCCTGGGCCGACAGGGCCAGATTGGGTATTGCAGACCGGGTGTCTGGTGCGGCTCGCGGTCGACCAGACGCCGATGATGCCGTCGGTGTCGCCGGCCGCTCGTAAACGTGTCATGGGTATTTCGATCGCGAGGGTCGACGTGTTGTAGCCGCTGAAACCGTCGGCGCCGGGCAGAGCGGGATTGATCAAATCGAATGAGGCGCCAATATTGACGTAGAACCCTTCATCGCGCGGGCCGACAAAGGTCCGCGCCCCGCCGGAATTCGGTATCGTGTGCACCGCCATCTGCGCGAGGTTCTGGTACGCGGCGCTGGTATCGCCACGGGCTGCGGATCCTTCTCGCGCCGTTGGTTCCGAGGTGGGATTGATCGTCTTCGGCCCGGGTCGATTTGGCGCGGTACGGACGTTTTCGAGTAGCACGCGGCCACCTCCAGGTATGCCACGGCCGCGCTCAATCAGTGTGTAACTCTGCCGCTGATTCAGGTTGAGATACTGCGAGGTCGGATCGGCCGGATTCGGCGGAGGCAGGATCGTGCTTGTGGCGTAGAGGTAGGTGCCCGGATCGACGATTCTGGTGATGAACTTGAACTGGTAGGTCAGATCTTCCTGTGCGTCTCCGTCGACATCGACGTGGATCTCGTAGTTGACGAAGTCCGACAGGCGGTAAAAGGTGGGTCCCTCGGCCGGCTCCTGCACCGGAACGAAGTTAGAGAGGAGCGTGACGAACCGCTCGCGTCCCGGCTCGTAA
>DATLXE010000247.1:0-4177 GCA_035575795.1 Gemmatimonadaceae bacterium | reverse complement strand
GGTCGCAGAGGACTTGCGGCGATCCATACAGCAGGGGTTTTCGACCTTCTTTCAGGACACGCTCACCAATGGCCTGAGTTCATTCAAGAGCCTATTCGCTTCGATCAAGCAGCTCTTCCTGAAGCTGATCGCTGACATGCTCGCCGCTAACATGATGAAGCGGATGGCGGGCGTGTTCGGCGGAATGGGATTGGGCGCTGCGGGTGCGACGGCGGCGACGGGCCGGGGGGCAATGATCGGGGCTACGCTGAAGGAGTACGGAAGCGGTGCGCTCGCCGGAGGAGTGGTGGGCTACGGAGTCGGGTCTTCAACGGGCAGCATGGCGCTCGGCGGGCTCGCAGGAGGCGTTACAGGGGCAGCGGTGGGAGCCAAGTATGGCGGAGCGCCCGGAGCCGCGATCGGTGCCGTGGTGGGGCTCGCAGCGGGCATCATAGGCGCGGGGAACGCCGCCAAGAAGGCCGCGAAGGAGATGAAGACCCTCCAAGAGGCGTTGGCGCTCGCAATGGATACCGTTCGAGCTCAGGTCGAGGGGAACACCCTGAAGGCCGCGCTGGCGCAGAACAAGGCGCAGTTCGATGCGCTGAAGCTCCAAATCAACGCGGCCTACGCCGGGAAGAAGAACGAAGAGGAGCGGAACAAGCTCCGCGAAGAGGCGATCCAGCTCGAAGCGACACGCGCGAACCAGATCCGCGAGGAGATCGCGCTCACAAGGCAGCGCGCCGCTGAGGACTTGCAGGTGCGCGCGCTCGTGGCCGCCGGGCGATCCAAAGATGCGGCGGCGCTGACGTTCACGCTCGCGCAGGAGAGAGAGCTGGCCGATGCTCGCCGGAACTTCGCGACGGAGACGGAGCTCAGTACGCTGGCCGAGGTTCATGCCGCCGAGCGGGCGCAGCGCACCGCAGACCTAGAGCGGGATCGCGCTCGCGGCCTTGAGGATCTGAATCTCCGCCTGGCGATCGCGAACGGGCTGTCAGAGCGAGAGGCAGACAACAGGCGTTTCGAGATCGCCCAGCGCCGCGAGTTCGAGGATGCCCAACGTTCCGGCGCGGACGCAACGACCCTCGCCACGCTCAAGACGGTACAAGCTGCCGAAGCCGCGCAGCGCACCGCTGACCTGGAGAGAGCGCGCGCCCGGGCGCTGGAAGACCTGAATGTGCGTCTCGCGATCGCGAACGGGTTGGCTGGCGACGCACTCGACAACCTGCGTTTCGAGATCGAGCAGCGCCGCGAGTATGAGGACGCGGTTCGGGCGGGGCGCGACGCAACCTACTTGGCGACACTCGCTGAAGTTCAGGCAGCGGAGGCCAAGCAACGCGCTACGGATATGGAGCGTGCGCGCACTCGGGCGTTGGAGGACTTGAGCCTTCGCCTGGCGATAGCGAACGGTCTCACCGAGGAGGAGGCCGACAACCGCCGGTTCGCCATCGCGCAGATTCGCGAGTATCAGGACGCCCAGCGCGCCGGCCGTGACGAGGCGTACCTCGCCACGCTCCAACAGGTGCTGCTCGCCGAGGCGCACAAGCGCACGACCGACAAGATCCGGGCGACGATCGCGCAGCTCTCGACCACGATCACGTCTCTCGAAGAGTTCAAGGGATCGCTCAGGCTCTCGCCAATGGCCGCGCTCTCGCCGATCCAGCAGATGCAGGAGGCGTCGAGGCAGTATGAAGACGTTCTGGCCAAAGCGCGCGCCGGAGACCAGGAAGCGGCATCGGGTCGGCTCCCCGGAGCGGCACAGGCTTATCTCACGGCTTCGCAGGCGGTCAACGCGTCGGGGCCGGGCTTCGCCGATGATTTCAACCGCGTCATCAACGACACCGACAGCCTGATTCAGCAGTTCTCGGATGCGCGGTCAATCCAGCAGAGACAGTTGGACGAGTTGATTCTCCTCCACAAAGCCGCAGACGACGCCGCAGCTCAGGAGGTAAAGGACGCGGAGGCTCGACGCGAGAGGGCGGCTTTCGAGGCCGATGATCGGAATAAGGCGTTAGAGATCGCGCGAAAGGATGCGGAAGATCGGCGCGCATACGAAGCGGCTGCGGCTGCGGCTGCGGCGCTGGCACTAGAAGAAGCGCGAAAGATCGCGGCGGCAACAGCGGCGGCAGCAGAACAGACGAAGCACGGGTGGGATGAGGTATATAAGCCGATCGGTTCCATTGGGCCAGACGGGACGATTACGCCGTTTGGCACCGCTCCGGCTCCCCGCTTACCGACCCCGACCGAGATCGAGACGCTAAATGAGTTGCGCCTCATTCGGACGGAGTTGGCCGCGCAGGTGGGCGTCGATGTCACTACGGCGCGTGAAACGATCATACGTCTTGAACAGGTGACCGGAGCGGTGACCGAGAACACAACGATCACGCGCCGAGGATTCGAGGCGCAGGGCTTGACGATCCAATGAGCCACGAGCAGGTCGTCTACCTTGCCGAACTGACCGTGTTCGATCCCGCGCTCGGCGCGGAGAAGGTTCTGCGCTATTCGTCCGGGCAAGGGTTCATCACTGGCGGGGGCGATAGCCCGCCTCATACCTACTACGCTCCCCGCATCAAGCAGCCCATTGATGTCACCCGCGACCTGTTCTCCACGGGCGCAACCTCTGGCGCAACGCGTGTCGGATACGGCGACCTCGTGCTGATTAACCCGGACGGGGAGCTGGACGGGCTGCTCGACTACGCGTTCGACGGACGCGAGCTGAACATCTTCCGGTACGGCGGCGAGGGGCACCCGCACTACAGCGATTTCACGCTCGTCATTGCGGCGACGATGACGCAAGCGGAGTTCAGCACCAACTCCGTCACCGTCAAGGTTCGCGACCGCCAATACGAGTTGACCATCCCGTTGCAGCCGCGGAAGTACGCGGGCACCAACGTCCTGCCGAACGGCCTCGAAGGTGTCGCCGCCGACCTAAGGGGCAAGGTGAAGCCCGTGTGCTACGGTGTCGTCAAGAACATCTCGCCGCCTATCGTCAACACCTCGAAGCTCGTTTTTCAGGTGAACGATTCCGCGGTGCTCTCGGTCGACGTGGTGTACGACCGGGGCGTGGCGCTGACCCGGGGTACGAGCTACGCGAGCGAAGCGGATCTGCTCAATGACGCGCTCGCACCAGCGGCGGGCACGTTCAAGGACTATCCCGCCGGGGGTTACTTCCGGGTCGGCACGGCTCCGACTGGACTCGTGACCGCCGACGTCACGCAGGGTGCGACCGCGGCAGACCGGACAGCCGGCCAGATTTTTATAGCATTGCTCAACCGAGCGGCGGACAATAATGCGTTCTTCACTTCCGCGGCTCAGGTACTGCCTGTCACCGATACCGGGGACACATTCGTCACTGACACCGGGGCGACACTGGCGGCGGGCGGGCGGTGGTCAGACGCAGACATTATCGCGCTCGATGCCGCGAATCCGGCGGTGCTCGGCTTCTGGACGGACGAAGAAATGAAACTGGCGCAGGTCGTCGACCTTGTGGCAAGCACTGTCGGCGCGTGGTGGGGTGTGGACCGGAACGGCGTGTTTCGGATCGAGAGACTTACTGCGCCGGACGGCGTTCCCGTCGCGGTGTTCACGGCCAACGATATGAAGCGCCCACCCGAACGGGTCGCGGTTAACGATGAGTGGCGCGGACTCCCGGTCTATCGGCAGGTCATCCGGTGGGGAAAGAACTACGCGGTGCAACCGACCGACATCGCGGCGTCGGTCACGGATGCTCGGCGGGCGTATCTGGCGCAGGAGTGGCGCGAGGCGGTCGCGACCGACACCTCCATCCAGCGGAAGAACCTACTCGCGCCGAGTGTCGAGGAAGAGTCGCTATTCACTGTCGAGGCTGACGCCCAGGCGGAGGCGTCCCGACGGTTGGGACTGCGCGGGATTCGGCGCGACCGGTTCGAGCTCTTCGTCCCGCTTACGGACGACACAGCGAAGATTGACCTCGGCAAAGTCATCGAGTTTTCGTATCCGCGCTACGGGCTTGCGGTGGAGGGGAGCGCCGCCGGGGCACTGTTCCGCGTGCTGGGCGTTGCGCCAAACGGTCGTGAGCGTTCACTGCGCCTGAACGTGTGGGGCAGGCCGACGGGTAGCGGCAATCTCGTGACCGGGACGAGCGACTTCTTCGTTACCGACACGGGCGAATATCTGCTCACGGGAGCCGCGTAATGGCGACTATGGTGTTCGGCTGGCCGAT
>DATLXE010000246.1:0-1545 GCA_035575795.1 Gemmatimonadaceae bacterium | reverse complement strand
GACGGTGAAAGTGCGGAAGATGATACCGGTAATGAAGAAGACTTGCCGCGGCAGCCGAACGTGACCAAGCCGACCGCGAGCAGCGACAGCACGAGGGTGGCACGTTTCATATTCACCATGATTTCCGATTTGCCTTCCCTGTGAGCACCGTCGATCCGCATGTGTTGAGCCACACAGTTCCCTCCTTGTGTTCCAAACGAGTCTCGCGTGCCGATCATCGGCCCACTTCATCAAACGACGAGCGGCCGACATTGCGGACACCGTGCCGGGACGCCCAATTCTGTTAGGGAAAACGTCAACTTTGTCCGGATTGTCGCGCACCGGCGTTTTGACTATCAGGGGGATGCCATGACAAACAGATATCGTCACTTTGCCGTCGCTGCAGTCCTGGGACTCGGACTCGTGTTCGCGTCCTGCGACAAGAATCGTCCCTCGCCGACTGGCCCCCTGATCGTGACACCCGCTCGACTCGAGCTCATCGCGCCGGCGGAGATCGCACCAGGCGAATCCGTGCAGTTGACGGTGAATGCGATCAGAGCCGACGGCTCAGTCGAGAACGTGAGCAGCCAGGCGCAATGGACGCCCACGACGTCCGAGATCGTGCAGGTCAGCTCCACGGGACTCGCCACAGGAAAAAACCTCGGGGAGCAGGCTGTATCGGCTCGATTCTTCGGACTTTGGACAGGCGCGCGGATACTTGTGGTGCCCAAGGGCACGTTCCGGCTCAGCGGGAATGTCCGGGAGAGCGGCGTTGCAATCGCCAACGTCACGCTGACCGTGATCTCTGGAGTCGGGGAAGGTCTCACAACAAAATCTCGCTCGGACGGCTTCTACGCCCTCTACGGGGTCAGCGGCCCGGTGCGGGTCGATGCGAAGAAGGACGGATATCTCACCGGCACGCAGCGGCTGGACGTGACGGCGCACCGCACCTACGATTTCGACATGGCGCCCGAACGGCCGAGAAATGACTACCGAGGGACCTACACGCTCACGATTTCCGCCCCCTCGTGCCGTTTCACGAGCGGCACGTTCCCCGACGCGGCCCGGCGCCGTGTGTATACCGCGAACGTGACCCAGGAAGGCCCGCGACTGACGGTGACGCTGAGCGACGCCGACTTTATCGTCACGAACGGCCGTGGAAACAGTTTTGTCGGTTTCGTCGACACGACCGACGTGATCACGTTCTCCCTCAGCGATCGTGACTTCGATTATTACTACTCCTACTTGGACTACGACATCGCGGAACGTTTCGATGCCGGCGCACTACTGGTGGGAGGAATCGCCTCCGCCAGAGGCACAGCCACAGCTATTTCAGGGACGTTGCGAGGATCGATTCAGATCGCAAGCCGCCCGGCACCGTACGGACCGTTCGTCTCTGCATGTCACTCGGATAAGCACGGCTTCGAAATGGTGCGACGTTAGCGGCTCATGGTCCGGCTGCGCCTTGCTGTTCCCGTTTGCCTCGCCGGAGCGTTGCTGCTGCCGGAGATATCCGGCCCGATGTCCAGGGTCGCTGCGCGCCCGCACAATCTTCTGTTGATCACG
>DATLXE010000245.1:0-6416 GCA_035575795.1 Gemmatimonadaceae bacterium | reverse complement strand
GGGGCTGGACGACAGACCACAGCGGGATATCGAACCCTTTGAGCAGTGCACGCTCGCCACAACACTGGCGGCGCGCATGCGCGTGCACCGTGAAGACCTCACGCGCCGGTGGCTCGACCGTATCAGCGCCCGGGTGAAGCTCGACCCGAACCGCATCTTCCCGACCGATGAACTGCTCGACCACGTACCGATATTGATCGACGGCATCGCCGACTACATCGAGAACCCGGAGAAGGTCATCCTCGCCGAGGTGCCGGTCGTCGCCAAGGCGATGGAGCTCGGCGAGCTGCGCTACACCCAGGGGTTCGACGAATACGAGCTGCTGAAAGAGTACGAGATCTTTGGCGGGATTCTCTTCTCGTTCCTCTCGCGCATCGTCGATGAGATCGACGAGCCGTGCAGCCGTGGAGAGCTGCTCGCATGCGCCCACCGACTGTACCTGGCGGTGGCGCTCATTCAGCAGGCCACCATCACGCACTACCTCAGTCTGGTCAAGGAGCGGCTCAGCGAGCGGGAGCAGCGACTGCGCGGCTTCAACCGCGCCCTCACCCACGAACTCAAGAACCTTATCGGCGCCATCGCCGGAGCTGCCGAAATACTCGAGCTGGATTCAGTGAACGCTGAGCAGCGTGCGAAAATGATATCGATCATCCTGCGCAATACGGCCAACATGAAGGCGACGCTGGACAACCTCGTCGAGCTCTCGCGGACCGATCAGGATGCGCGGCAGGCGCGTCACGTCGGACTCGCCGCCGCTGCCACCGAAGTAACCCGGCAGCTGCGCGAAGCGGCGCGGGCGCGGGGCGTGGCGATCAGGCTATCGCCCGATATTCCGACCATGGAGGTCAGTGCCGCCGCGGTCGAGCTGTGTCTCTCCAACCTGATCGCAAACGCAATCAAGTACTCGGACTCCACGAAGAAGGAACGCTGGGTGGATGTCGTCGCTTATCGGGCCGCCGGGCCGGATGGCGCCGGTTCTGAAACGGTTGTCGAGGTGCGCGACAATGGAATTGGCGTCCCCGTTGAAAAGCGCGACCGCCTTTTCGAGCGCTTCTTCCGGGCCCATGAGGACTCCGCGTCTGACATCGAAGGGACCGGACTCGGGCTCAGCATCGTTCGCGAGACGGCCGTCACAATGGGCGGCCGCGCGTGGGCCGAGTTCACCGACGAGGGTTCGGTGTTTGCCTTCTCATTGCCGGACCGGCGCGCCGGCGAGGACGGCGCGGGGCGCGCTAGTGCAGCGTCTAGAAGTTAGCTTCAAAAATTAGCTTGTCGTATTCCCGGGAGGATGTGACTCGCCCGCGGTGAGCGGAGTGCCCTCCTGGGAATGTTACAGGGGACGTCGACCGTGAGAGAGAGCGGCTAACAGTTAAGGCAGGACGACCTGTTGTGAGTTATGGTTGACGGTAGCCCGGTTGCGTGTCTCGGCGGCTCTGCAGTATCGAGGTGATCGTCGGGGGAACGCGATGTGGAAGAATTGCCGTTTTGCGATGAGCGTACGGCGTGTCGGATTTCAAGACGCTTCAGGTCTGGCAGAAGGCTCACGCCCTTTCGCTCAGTGTCGACCGCGCCTGCAAAGGTATCAGGTCACCTTTGTACATATCGCTCCGGAACCAGCTATTCCGCGCAGCAATGTCCATCGGGGCGAACATCGCCGAGGGCAGCAGCCAACGAACCAGAAAAGAATTTGGGCGCTTCATCGGCATCGCCTTGAGCTCGTGCTCGGAAGTGGAGCACCACCTCATCGTCGCACGAGACCTGGAGGCCATCTCGACTGGAACGTTCGACTCGTTGGTAGCCCAGACCATCACAGTACGCAAGATGCTCTACGGCCTGCGCAAAATGCTCACCGCCCCGACGACGCAGACCTAATGCTGTTCAGTGCAGTGACCCGCAACCGGGCTACCCGCGACCATGACCCAGAACAGGTAGTCCTGAGTAACGCCAGATGTAAACGAGCTTTAGATACAGTACCCTAGCGGATCACCCGATCGAAGCGGAGCGGCGCGGGAATCGAATAGCTGAAGTGCCACCACTCCTTGTCGTAGTTGGTGAAACCCTGGCGCTGCATCGCTGACTTCAAAACCTGCCGGTTTTCGGCTGCATTCCCGGTTGCGTTGGCTGTGTGCGCGGCCTCTGAGAAGGTGTCGAACGGCGTGCCCATATCGAGCTCCGCGCCAGTCCGCAGATTGACGAGCGTCAGATCCACCGCCAATCCCAGATTGTGCCGCGACCGGCTGGCGATGTAGCCGTTTGTCACGAGGTCGCGCCTGCTCACACGATCCGTCCACTCCATCATCGCAACGGTCGCCCGCACAGGGCGGTAGGCGTCAAAAACCTTGAGGCCAAGGCTGTCCTGGCGCAGCCGATCCTGCACTCGCGCAAGGGCCGCCGCCGCCTCAGTCCTCAGAAAAGCCCGATTTGCGAGATAACCAGGCAGCGTTGCGCCAGTGAAGTTGTTCGTTGTCGCGTAGCGCATCTCAACGATGATCGTCGGGTTGAGACTCGTGATATCGGTGAGCAGGCTGTCCGCCGCCGCGTCCGGTGCAACCGCGGTCTCCGCGCTGTTGATCGGAGGCGCTCCACTCCCGACCGCCGTCGCACGAGCGCAAGCGGCCGCCAGCAACAGCAGCAGCAGCGGAACGCAGCGAGCTCCATGCGAGATTTTCATTGCGCCAGCTCCCGCGCCGACTGCCGCAGTCCGTCGAGCATTGCCTTCACGTGCTCACTCCTGGTCCGGGCGTTCATCATCGTGACACGGAGCACAGGCCTGCCGGCGAGCACGGTCGCGGTAATCCAGCCTGTTCCATGTTTATTGTAGTGCGGGCGCAGCGTTCGATTGAGATCGTCGATTCGCCCCGCATCGCTCTCGGTCGCTCCGGCAAGCGCGCGCTTTCCGCCGGCGCCAAGATATCTGAAACAGAGGATGTTAGACTCCGGCTCGTGCAACGCCTCGAAGTCGGCCGACTCCTCGATGGTCTCGTAAAGAAACCGCGCCGTGCCGCAGATGTGGTCGTACAACGCGCCCAATCCATCCGCGCCGTGCCGCTGGATTGCCACCCATAGCTTGATCACGTCGGCGCGCCGCGAGCACTGAAAGCTTCTCACTCCCTGGTCGATCACCCGTGACGCGGTGCCGGAGTGAAACAGGTAGGGCGCCTGCTGCGCAAATGCGCGCCCGAGATCGGACTCGTCACGCACCATCACCATTCCCGTTGCGAGCGGGAGCAGCATTCCCTTGTGCGGATCCCAGGCCAACGAACGCGACAGCCGGAGACCTCTGAGGGCGCGTGGCGGAGTGCGCGACAACAACGCGCTCGCGCCGTGCGCGGCATCGACGTGAAACCAGAGGCCGCGCTCGCCGCAGATGTGACCGATTGCCTCCAGATCGTCGAACGAACCCGTTGCCGTGGAACCCGCCGTCGCGACGACGGCCATCACCTTTCTGCCCGCAAGCTTGTCCAGCGCCGACTCGAGCGCGCCGGCATCCATGCGGTATTGCAGCGAAGGAACGGGAATTCCGCGCCGCTTGCCGATACCCAGCTGTCCGATCGCGCGCGTGACGGCGTAGTGCGCGTGCTCGCCGTAAACCACGAACGGCGGATCGGCGCCGAGTCCGTTCTCCCACGCATCGGGAACGGCGGCATTTCGCGCCGCCAGCATCGCGGTGAAGTTTGCCTCGGTCCCGCCCGAAGTGAGCGTGCCCCCTGACGATTGAGGGTATCCCGCGAGGTCCGACAGCCAGCGCATGACCTGGTGCTCCATGGCCGTCGCCGTGGGTGACATCTCGGTCACCGCGAGCGACTGATTGAGCGCGCTGATGACCGTCTCCGTCCACACACCGGAGGGCAGCGGTGCCGAGGTCTGATGCCCCATGTACATCGGATGACAGTACTGGTTCGCGTCGGCGACGACATCGCGCTCCAGCCTCGCGATCACCTCGCCGATTGGCTTCCCCTTGCGTGGCAGCGGCTCGGCGAATCGCCGCGCCAGCTCGTCAGCCGACAGGGGCGTCGAAACCTGCCCTTCCCCTCGCGCCGTCCGCTCGAAGTACCGGGCGGTCACGCCGGCGAACTGTGTCCCCACGCACGCGGATGCGTCAGCCTCCAGCTCGGCCAGGATGTCCTCGATCATCGCCGCAATTTAACTGCGCCCGGCAAACGGGCGCGTCGCGGCTCAGGCGTCGAGAAGACCGTTCTGCCGCGCGAAATCAGCCAGCTCTCCCCGCGAGCCCACGCCAAGCTTTACGAAGATGTTGGACAGGTGCGTGCTCACCGTACGCGCCGAGATCTGCAGTGCTCCGCCGATCTCCTTGTTCGATTTGCGCGACGCGACCATACGCGCGATCTCGATCTCCCTGCCCGTCAGGCCGACCGCGCCGCTGGTGACGGAGCGCGGCGGGGGACGGACACCGAGGTCGCGCATTTCCTCGCGCGTGCCGTCGAGCTCCACAGTTGCCCCGAGTCGCGCGAACACATCGTGAGCCTTCCGCAGCTCGCGCATTGCCTCATCCCTCTCGCCGATTCCCAGCAGCGCAATTCCGAACCGGCGCCGGATGCGCGCCGCCTGCGCGGGAAACGGAACCGCCTCGAGCTGCTCCGCCGCGGAACGGAGGAGAGCCACCCCCGTTGCGACATCCTTGTCGCGGTGAATCGCCAACAATCCGTCGCATGCGTCGGCGCTCGCCAATCCGAGCCTGTGACTGACGCGTTCAGCATCGCGGCGCATTCGTGCCGAGTGTCTTGCCGCGCGATCGAAGTCGAGAGCAATCAGGGACGCTTCACAGATCGTGGGCAGCAGCCACTGCAGTGCCCATACGACGTAACCGGTGCGGTCGGCGATTGCGAGTCCCTCCTCGCCAACGCGCACTGCTTCCTTTGCATCCCCCATTGCGAGGTGATACGAGGAAATTCCCAGGTGCGCCGGTATGATCGACGGCACATCGAGTCCCCGGTCGTCCGCCGCGGCCTTGCCGGCGCCGGACAGCTTCCACGCCTGATCGAAGTAATCCCTTGCCCGATCCGTCGCCCCACGCCACAGGTAAATCAGACCAGACCAGACGTACAGACGCGGCAGCAGCGTCTTCTGATTGAGCGCGCGAGCGGCGGGCAGCGCACGCTCCGCCGTCTCGATGGCGGTGTTCCAGTCGCCGACACCAGATGCATACTGCACCGCGAGCTCGGCAGACCATAACGGGAGGACGGGTGACCGCAACTGCTCCGCGATCCGGTCGCTCGCTGCAAGATTACTGGCAACGCCGCCCGCGTCACCCGTTACTCCGGCGAGCAGCGCCATGCCCCAGTGCGCAGTCCACTCCAGCATTCCCTGTCCCGCGGCCTCGGCGTGCGCGAGCGCCGCGACTCCGTGCTGCCGCGCAAGCTCGAGCGGTCCCGTCCATGTGTAGAGCAGCATCAGCGCGCGATGAGCCCTCGCGAGAAGAACGTCTTTTTCGCCACTCTCGGTCGTCGCGGCGGCGAGCGCAGCTTCCACCTCGTTTTTCGCCTCCTGAAGCCGCCCCAGGTCCTGGAGGCAAATGCCTTTTGCCAGCCGGAGCCGGACGAAAACGAGCGCATCGGTTGAGGCGGGCGCCTCCGCCAGGCCAAGATCGTAGTGCCGGAGCGCATCCTCGTACTTTCCGCTCCAGTAGCACGCGAGTCCCATGCGATGGTCGATGCCTGCCAGCGCTGACTTGTCACCGCCGGCATCCGCCGTGGCGCGTGCACGCTCCCACAACCGCGTTGCTTCGTCGTACTCGCCAAGGCGCTGGCGCGTTCTGGCGAGCGTGGTGACGAGGTCTTGCTGGGTAGCGTCATCACCCGGCTGCGCGCCATCGAAGTGCTCGAGCGCGGCGCTGAGGTAGTCGGCAGCTTCACGATTAGCGTATTTGCCGAGCGCCGTCTGGCCGGCCGCAGTGAGATACTTGACGGCCTTGGGTCCAAGAAGCCGCGAGCGGGCGCGCGCAAAATGAAGTGCCAGCTCGTCCGCATGCGCAGAGGCCCTGTTCCCGTAAAGCGCCTCGAGAGCTTCGGCGATCGTCGCGTGCAGCAGGCGCGCCTTCGCCTGTCCGAGGTCCGCGTACAATACCTGCTGGAGAATTGGATGGGTGAAGTCGTAGCAGATTCCATCGCCGGTTCCACTCTCTTCGAGGACGCGTTGCGCGCGAAGCTCGTCGATGGCGCTGACGAGGTCCATTTCGCCAAGGCCTGACACTCGCGCCAGCGTTTCGTACGTCGCGCGCGTTCCAATGACCGCCGCGAGGTTGGCCAGCGTCCGGCCGTTTGGCGACAGGCGCTGCAGGCGGAAGCGCACCACGTCCTTGATGGTGGATGGGAGATCGAATTTCTCCATCTGCCACCCCACCCAACGCCCTTCTGTCTGCGTCAGCGCGCCTGAGTCTATCAGCGACTTCAGCGTTT
>DATLXE010000244.1:0-3088 GCA_035575795.1 Gemmatimonadaceae bacterium | reverse complement strand
AGCGCACACTGACGGCGTGAAGAAGCTCACCAAGCTCAGCGCCCGCGCAACCGCCGCTGAGCCGGCCAATCTTTCCTTCGACGATGTCGGCACGGAGAACAAGCGCGGCAAGCGCGCCGCGCGCGGCAAGAAAGTCCACGCGCTGGTCACCGACGTGTACGGCAACCCGGTGCCGGACAGAAAGGTGAGCTTTGCCGCGACCGCTGGAACCGTGACTCCCGCGCGCGCGGTAACGGACTCACGTGGGCGGGTTGCCCTGACTTGGCTCACCGGCACGAAAACCGGCGAGCAGAGCCTCAGTGGTTCGGTGCGCGACACCGATGTTCGGGGGAGCTACGTCACGCTGGTGAGCAAACCCACGCCCCCGGGCCCGAAGAAGGACTGATCGCAGAGTCGGAACCCGCGACAGGACGTCACTCTTGACGCTGGGGGCGCGCGGCAATAGCTAATGGCTCACAGATTCCCGAAGAATCCCGTCTGCCATTGTCCGCCACCACCGCGTAACCACGAGGTACGGATGTACGCCACCCGGCTCAGTCGTCTGTTCATCGCTCTGGCTCTCATACTTTTTTCAGCTTCAGCGTCCGCTCAGTCTGGCTCCATCACCGGACGGATAACCGCCGCCGACGGCGGGCGTCCCATCGTTGGCGCGCGAGTCGAGGCGAGCCTCGGCGGTGCCACGGCCGGAAATGCCACGACCGACGAGAATGGCCAGTTTCGGATCGTCAATCTCGCCGAAGGAACCTACATCGTCACGGCGACGCGGATCGGCTACCAGCTGCGGCGCCTCGAGGCAGTTCAGGTTGGGACGGGCATCGCCACCGCCGACCTGGCGATGGGTGGCCTTGCATCCATTCTCGACCAGGTAGTGACCACTGCTTCGCGCGCTCCGGAAAAAGTGCTCGACGCGCCGGCGTCGGTCTCGGTAGTCACGGAAAAGGAGATCAATGAGCGGCCATCGATTACGGTGACCGACCACATCGCTGCGCTCCCCGGCATCGACGTGGCGCGCGGCGGCCTGATGCAGGCCAACGTCGTTGCCCGCGGATTCAACAACATTTTCTCGGGGGCGCTTCTCACGCTGACGGACAACAGGTTCGCATACGTCCCCTCCCTCCGCGTCAATATTCCCTATCTGATTCCGACTAACAACGAAGACATCGAACGCATCGAGGTCGTGCTCGGGCCGGGCGCCGCACTGTACGGACCGAACGCCGCCGGCGGAGTGCTTCACGTAATCACGAAGTCGCCCTTCACGTCGCAGGGAACGACTGTCACCCTCGACGGCGGCGAGCGCAGCGTTCTCCGCGGTGGAATTCGCACGGCCGGCACAATGGGCGACAAGCTTGGCTACAAGCTTTCCTACGATTCCTTCCGCGGCAACGATTGGCAGCCCGCCGTGCGTGATACGCTCGAGCGTCGGCCGCGCGATTTCCGCCTGCGGCGCCAGGGCGGCGAAGCCCGGCTCGACTTCCGCCCCGTGACGGGAAGCGAAATCACCGCGACGTACGGCAGGGCCATCGCCGGAAACGCGGTCGAGCCCACCGGCCTGGGCCCGGCCCAGATTCGCGACTTCAGCTTCGAGACGTTCCACCTGCGTGGCCGCATGGGCCGCCTGTTCGCTCAGACTTTTCTCAACAGGAGTGAGGCCGGTAACACGTTTCTCCTCCGCACCCTTCAACCGATCATCGACAAATCCACGCAGTTCGTCGGTCAGGCTCAGCACGGTCTCGACTTTGGCTGGCGCCAGAGCTTCATCTATGGATTCGACTACCAGAACACGAATCCAAGAACGGAGGGGTCGATCAACGGCCGCAATGAGGATGATGACGACATCAGGGAAGTAGGCGGGTATCTGCATTCGATCACCCGCTTCTCCCCCAAATTCGAGCTCGTGTCGGCCGCACGGGTGGACAAACACAGCCGCCTCGAAAAGAGCATCTTCTCGCCCCGTGTCGCGCTCGTCTTCAAGCCGACCGAGGAGCAGAACCTCCGTGCGACCTTCAACCGCGCCTTCTCCACGCCGAGCACCAACAATCTTTTTCTGGATCTCGTCGCTGGACGCATCCCCACCAGCGGCACCCAGCTGTACGGTGTGCGCGCGCTGGGAGTTCCATCAGGCGGCCTGACATTCAAGCGTGATTGCGCGGGCGGAATTGGATCGCTCTGTATGCGCGTGCCGACGGCCTTCGGGGGCACCGGCTCCCAGATTCCGGCCAACGCGGCGCTTCTGTACAAAGCGGCCATCGGTGCTGCTGCACCGCGGCTCGCCGCCGGTGGAGTACCGGCTTCGGTGCTGGGCTTCCTCGGAAGTCTGCAGCCCACTTCCGCGCAGGTCTCGACACAGCTGCGCATTCTCAACACGGCAAACGGGTCCTTCACGGACGTCGCACCGACCGATCTCCGCGATGTGGCGCCGATCGGGCCGACGACAAACAACACCTTCGAGCTCGGATACAAGGCCGACATCGCACGCAGGGTGCGGCTCTCCGTCGACTACTGGAACGAGCGGAAACAGAATTTCGTCGGACCGCTCATCGTTGAAACGCCAAATGTATTTCTGGACCGGGCATCGTTGCAGGCGTATCTCACCGCGAGCCTGACGCCAGTCACCGGCGCCGCGACGGCAGCGGGTCTCGCCGCCAGCATCGCTCCCGCGCTCGCCGGCGTTTCCGGCAGCTCCACCGCCACTGGCGTACCGCTCGGCGTCGTAAACTTCGATCATCCGCTCTCGAGCGCCTCTGACGTCATCGTCACGTACAGGAACTTCGGCAACCTCACCGTGTGGGGAGGGGACCTCGGCGCCGAATGGCTGATCGCGGAGCGGTTCTCTCTTGCGGGCACTCTCTCGTACGTGAACAAGGATTTCTTTCCCCGCTCGGAGATCGGCGGTGTACAGGACATCGCGCTCAACGCTCCGCGCAGCAAGGCGAGCGTCACCGGGCGCTACAACAACGATCCGGCCGGCCTGAGCGCCGAGATGCGCTTCAGGCGCGTGGCGTCCTTTCCGGTTTTCTCGTTCATCAACGGCGTGATCGAGCGCTACCAGCTTCTCGATGCCGGGGTTTCGTTCCGTCCGGCGATCCTG
>DATLXE010000243.1:0-2350 GCA_035575795.1 Gemmatimonadaceae bacterium | reverse complement strand
CAGCGCTGCGCGCTTTACCGCGTACGGCTGGCACGTGCAGCACGTGCCCGACGTCAACGACCTCGGCGCGGTGGAAAAGGCGATCGAAAACGCGAAGGCGGAGACGAGCCGGCCGTCAATGATCATCGTGCGATCGCACATCGGTTACGGCAGTCCGCACAAGCTCGATACCGCCGAAGCGCACGGTTCACCACTCGGTGCGGAAGAGATCACGCTGACCAAGGACGCGCTTGGCTATCCCTCACAGGAGCCATTCCACGTCGCGCCCGAGGCCCTGAAGTACTGGCGCGATGCAGCGGTCGCGCGGGCGAAAGCGCAGAAGGACTGGGACAAGCTCTACACAAAGTGGAAGGGAGCGAATGCCGGACTCGCGGCCGAGCTTGAGCGCCGCCTGCGCGGAGACCTTCCTGCCGACTGGGAAGCGGCGATTCCCGCTTTTACTGCAAAGGACGGGAACGTCGCCAGCCGCGCCGCATCCGGCATCGTGATCAACGCACTCGCCGCGAAGCTCCCCGAGCTTATGGGAGGGTCCGCCGATCTGGCGAGCTCCACCAATACACTCATGAAGGGCGTGCCCAGCTTTTCGTCGGAAGATTACTCCGGCCGGAACTTCCACTTCGGTATCCGCGAGCACGGTATGGGCTCGGTGATGAATGGTATGGCGCTGCACGGCGGGATTATTCCCTATGGCGCGACCTTCCTGATTTTTTCGGATTATATGCGGCCGCCGATCCGGCTCGCGTCGTTCATGAAGCGTCAGGTCATCTACGTCTTCACGCACGACTCCATCGGGCTCGGCGAAGATGGGCCGACGCACCAGCCGATCGAGCAGCTCAGCGCGTTGCGGGCAATTCCCGGCATCACGGTGATTCGGCCGGCGGATGCATCGGAGACGGCCGAAGCCTGGCGCGCCGCCCTTAAACATCGCGACGGACCTGTGGCACTCGTGCTCACGCGCCAGAAGCTATCGTTCGTCGATCGTTCGCAGTACGGATCGGCGGAAGGCACTGCGCGCGGTGCGTACGTTCTCGCCGATGCAAAGGGCGGCGATCCGCAGGTCGTGCTGATGTCGAGCGGCTCCGAGGTTTCTCTGATACTGGAAGCGCAGAAGAAACTCGAGACTGCCGGTGTTCGCGCGCGGGCCGTCAGCATGCCGAGCCACGAGCTGTTCGCGAGACAGGACGAGACATATCGCGACAGCGTGCTGCCGCGCGGGGTCAAGCGTATCTCGATCGAGGCCGCACACCCGATGTCGTGGTACCAATGGGTCGGGTCCGACGGGGTCGTGCTGGGCATCGAACGGTTCGGGTCATCGGCGCCGGCCGCGCGCCTCTTCACCGAGCTGGGAATCACCGTCGACCGCCTCGTCGAGACGGCAACAAAGCTCGCCGGGAAAAAGTGACCGCAGCTGAGCCGGAGCTGCGTGACATCAGTGTCACGCTCAATCCCGGAACACCCGAGTGGCCCGGAGACACGGCGTTTTCGTGCGGCTGGGCGTGGACGATCGCGGGCGGCGCGAGCGTGAACGTCTCATCCGTCACGTCGAGCCCGCATGTCGGCACACACGCCGATGCGCCGCTTCACATCAGGGACGGCTGGCCGGGATCACACGAGCTCTCGCTCAACTCCTACTTCGGACCTGCGATCGTGCTGGACGTCACCAGCTCGTCGGAGGAAATCTCGCTCGAGGAGCTCGAAAGTGTCACGCCGCTTCCGTGGGTGGAGCGGCTGCTGCTCAAGACCGGACGGACCATCGCGACGGGTGTGTTTCCTGAGAGCTGGCCCTCGCTGTCAGAGAGCTGCGTGCGCGCGCTGCTCGGTCGCGGTCTCCGACTTCTCGGTATGGATTCGCCATCAGTAGACCAGCGGGAGAGCAAGTCGCTCCCCGTGCATAACATGCTCTTCGCGGGGAATGCGGCAATTCTCGAGAATCTCGACCTCCGTCGCGTGCCGCCTGACGTTTACGAATTGATGGCATTCCCTCTCAAGTTGATGGCACTCGATGCCGCGCCGGTGAGGGCCGTACTGCGCCAGATTGCGCCGTAATCCAATGGCATTCAGATAGTCGTGCGTGGCATGTCTAATGCGCCATGGCCGCGTGTTCAGCACTAACCAGGAATCGATCTCAATGAAAAGCGACTCAGGTCAAACGACCTCCGTCTGGATGGGCACGACGGATGTGCCCGAATTCCTTCCGCTCGACCGCGACCTTCGCGCGAACGTTTGCGTGATCGGCGCCGGCATCGCCGGAATGACCACCGCATATCTCCTCGCGCGGGCAGGCCGCGCCGTGGTGGTGATCGATGACGGGCCGGTCGGCGGCGGCGAGACCAGCCGCACCACCGCCCAC
>DATLXE010000242.1:0-4016 GCA_035575795.1 Gemmatimonadaceae bacterium | reverse complement strand
TCGGCGACAGGTACCCGATGGCGCCGGTATACACGCCTCGCGGAGTGGACTCGAGTTCGCGGATGAGTCGCATCGCGCTGTGCTTCGGCGCGCCCGTCACGGAGCCGGATGGAAACATGGCCTCGATCAGTGACGCCAGGCTCACGGAGGGCACCTCGGCGACCACGCGGGATGCCATCTGCCACTGGAGCGGATACCGCTCGATTTCGAACAGCGGCTCGGCGCGCACGGATCCCGTGTTCGCGATGCGCCCGAGATCGTTTCTGACCATGTCGACGATCATCACGTTCTCGGCCCGGTTCTTCTCGGAGCGCTGGAGCTGCAGTCCTCGATCGACATCCTGGGCCGGCCACCATCCGCGCGCCGCGGTGCCCTTCATCGGCCGGCATTCGATCGCCTGGCCGTTCCGCGTGAAGAACAGCTCCGGTGACGCCGAGCAGACCGCGTGCGATCCGATGTCGACAAACGCGCTCCAGGGGCCCGCCTGGTGCGCGTAGAGACGCTTGAGCAGCGCCCGCGGGTCGCCGGTAAACAGCGCCCTCAAGCGAAACGTGAAGTTGATCTGGTAGGTATCCCCCGCCTCGATGTGGTCCTTGATCGACGCGATGGCACGCAGGTAGGCGTCGTGGCTGATCGTGGGTGTCCATTCGCTCATCTCCCAGCTGCGTCCGGCCGGGAACCGCGTGAGTGTTTCGACGTTGCCAGGCGTGAAAAGACCGAAGCAGACCAGGGGAAGACCTGGAGGGGGGGATCCGACAGGCAGCCCGAACGCGCCGGCCGCTTCGTACGCGACGAATCCAGCCGCGTACATCCCCGCCGAGACCGCCTCGTCCACGTCCTCGAGCGCCGTCCGGACGTCCGTCGTTGCGAACGCGCGAATCACGCGGGTGGGGGAAGCGAATCGCCGCCAGGGCCCGGCGAACGGGGTTCGCAGGATCGCTTCGAAGTTATCGGGCATGGAACGATGAAACGATCTGCCCGCCCTTCATCACGAACCGCACGCGCCGCAGCGACGAGATGTCGCGGGTCGGATCTCCATCGATGGCGACCATGTCCGCCAGGAGACCGACACGCACCCGCCCGATGCGATCGTCCATGTGCAGGACGCGGGCGGCGGTTGACGTGGCGCTCTTCAATGCATCGAGGGGCGGCATGCCGTAATTCACCATCAACTCGAGCTCCCGGGCGTTCTCGCCGTGCGGGAAGACCCCCACGTCGCTGCCGTTCAGGATCGTCACGCCGGTATCGAGCGCCGCTTTGAAGCTCGCGCGTTTGCGCGTGACGCTGGGCGGCTCCGGCGCCTCCCCCTTCTTCCACCCCGCGTATTGGCTCGTCGCATCGCCGGCCGCGAGCGTTGGGCACAGCGCAACGTTCTTCGCCGCCATCAGGGCGAAGATCTCAGGTGTGCCGGCGTCTCCATGATCGATCGTCTCGACGCCCGCCATGATGGAGCGCCGCATGCCCTCCACCGTGCTCGAGTGGGCGACCACGGGTCGGCCGCTGCTGCGCGCGGTGTCGACGATCAGCTTCAATTCATCGACCGAGAACGTGGGAGCCGCCTCGCCCCGCGCGCCCCACCGGTAGTCGGCGTACACCTTGATCCAGTCGGCTCCATGGCCGATCTGGTCACGAACGACGCGGACCAGCGCGTTGCCGTCCGCCTCCTCGGCGCCCTGAGGCACGCGCCATTGAAGCGCGAACCCTTTCGGCGCGTAGCTGCCCGTCGCCACGATGGCCTTCGTCGTCACGATCATCCTCGGCCCCGGGATGATCCCCTGCTCCACCGCCTGCTTCAGTTCCGCGTCGCCGTATTCGGCTCCTTCCGTTCCGAGGTCGCGGATCGTCGTGAACCCCGCGTTGAGCGTCGCGCGAAGGTGATTCACGGCGCGCGCTGTGCGCACGCCCAGCGACTCCCGGAGCACCTGATCGTTCCACGAGGTTTCGTTGTAGGCATGGAGGAAGACGTGCGAGTGCCCCTCGATCAGCCCTGGCATCAGGGTCAGGCCCGGCAGGTCGACGGCGACCGCTCCAGTGGTCGCGATCGAGGCAGCCGGCCCTGCGGCATCGATCCGATCTCTGCGGACGCGCACCGCCCAGCCCTCGCGCATCGTCTCGCCGTCGAAGACGCGTGCGGGTCGGAGCACGGTCACCGTCGCGGCGCCAGGAGCTGGAGGCGCCGTCTGCCCGGCCCCCCACGCGCCCACCGCGAACAGGCAGCAGAATCCTATTCGTCCGATCATGCGCTCACTCTAGCATTGGAGCGACGGGACGAGACGGAGAGGCACGGAGCAACGGACGGCACCCGTGTTATCGTCCGTCACGTCACGTCCCCACGACTTACCCCGGAGAATTCCATGTTGTCGTCAGCCACGCGCGCACGCGCCATCCTTCTCGTTCTTCTCGCCTGCACGGCCGCCGCGGGCGCTGCGGAGCGCCGATCCATCACGGAAAAGGACCTCTTCAGGATGGTCTGGATCGCGGACCCGCAGATCGCGCCGGACGGTCGGCAGGTCGCCTTCGTCCGCGTGTCGGTGGACGAGAAGGCAGACCAGTACGACACGTCGATCTGGATCGTGACAGCGGACGGGAGCGAGCCCGCGCGTCGGCTGACCGGCGGCACGCGCGATACGTCGCCACGCTGGGCGCCTGACGGCGGGCGTCTGGCGTTTGTCCGCGCCGCGGAAAAGGACGGCAAGGTGCAGCCGCCGCAGATCTACGTCATGGCCATGGCGGGCGGTGAAGGGCGAGCGGTGACCGATGTGCCGCGTGGGGCCGCGGGGCCGGAGTGGGCGCCCGACGGCAGGACGATCGCGTTCACGTCGAGTGCACGTCCTGAGGAAGCGGAGCCGACACCGCCCGGCCCTGCCGACAAGGACAGCAAGACCGAGAAACCTCGCGTCAGCGACGTGCGCGTGATCACGAGTGCGGTCTATCGCGCAAACGGGGTACCCGGCTCGGGGTTCGTGGACCTCGATCGGCCGTCGCACATCTGGACGGTCGCGACGGATGGAGGCAGCGTCCGACCGAAGCGAATCACGGCAGGAGACTTCGGCGTCGGCAACCATCGGTGGTCGCACGACGGTACACGCATCTTCTTCACGGCCGATCGCCGCAAGGACGCTTACTACCTCGCGAGCGACACCGATCTGTACTCGGTTGGCCGCGACGGCGGCGACTGGCAGACGGCCCTGTCCATCGACGGCAACATCGGCAGCTTCAGTCAGTCCCCCGACGGCAAGCGGATCGCGTTCGTTGGCACGCACCACGGCGCACCGGAACGCTCCTACAGTCAGCCCGACCTCTGGGTGGCGGATATCGGGGGCACACCCCGCAACCTGACGGAGAAGTATGACTTCGACATCAGCGGGTCCCTCGGCGGCGATCAACGAGCACCGCGCGGCTCGCATCCCGCCTCACCCGTCTGGACGCGCGACGGCCAGGCGCTCATCGTCCGCGTCGGCGAGCAGGGGGACACACACCTCGTTCGCGTGAATCTCGCCACCGGGCGCATGAACCCGCTCGTCAAGGGCACTCACGACGTCATGTCATACACCGTGGACCACCGCGTGACGGCAATCGCGTTCGTGAAGTCCACGCCGACCGTCGTGGGAGATCTCCATGTGGTAAGCGTCAACGGGGGCGCGTCGAAGAAGCTGACGACGTTCAACGACGCGCTCTTCAACGACATCACGATGAACGAGCCGGAAGAGATCTGGTACCCGAGCTTCGACGGCAAGAAGATGCAGGGCTGGATCCTCAAGCCGCCCGCCTTCGACGCATCGAAGACATACCCCCTGATCCTGCAGATTCACGGAGGTCCGCACACCGCCTATGGGAACACGTTCACGCACGAGTTCCAGTGGATGGCGGCCAAAGGATACGTGGTGCTCTACACCAACCCTCGAGGAAGCTCGAACTACGGCCAGGATTTCGGCAACGTCATTCAGTTCGAGTACCCCGGCGACGACTACAAGGACCTGATGGCCGGCGTGGATGCCGTCGTCAAGAAGGGGTAT
>DATLXE010000241.1:0-1986 GCA_035575795.1 Gemmatimonadaceae bacterium | reverse complement strand
GGCCAGCTCCCGGGAGAGTCGCGCGGTCTCGATCCGCTGCTGGTCCTGCTCCAGCCGCCACGCCGATTCCCGGACCTCGCGGACGGCCGTCATCTCCAGGCTCCGCAGCCGCGTGGATGCCTGGCTCTTCTCAATCCGCGCGCGCGCCAGATTGGCCTCAGCCGCGCTCGTCCCGAGCGGATAGCTGAACGTCACCCCCACCGTCCACGTCGGGTAGTCCAGCGTGAGAATCTGCCCGAGGACGTCGGAATAGCGCGTGACGTCCGAGCCGGTGATCGTCCCTGGAAAACCGCCCGTCCGCGTGAAGCGCGTGCCCCCGGCGCCATCGGTCAGATAGTTCGCCTGCAGGCGCAAGTCCGGCTTCGCCTCGCTTTTCGCCAGCGCGATCCCTGTGTCAGCAATCTCGATCTCTTTCCGGAGCCGTGTGAGATCGGTCCGCCCCGCCAGCGCCCGACGCACCGCAGCATCGACGTCAGGCAGAGGACCCACCGGCGGAACCCGATCCGCAGGGTCGATCCGCAGGCTCCAGAAATCGGTCCGACGCTGGTCCACGATGAAGGTCCGCAACTGGTCTTCGGTCTGCCGCGCCGTCGTGCGCGCGATGATGACGTTCTCACGGCGCTGCGCAGCTTCGGCCCGCGCCGCCACGAGGTCGAGGGGAGGCGACTGTCCGACGTCGACACGCGCGCGGTTGGTGCGCTCGAGCTCGAGCGCCAGGTCGAGCGCCCGCTGCTGGACCTCCGCCTGCCCGATCGCGGAGACGAACGACCAGTACGCACGTTCGGCTGCCGCCGCCGTGTTGACGGTGCTCTCTTCGAGGCGCGTCTCGGCAATCGACCGATTGCGCACGGCGATGTCCACCTCCGCCCTGGTCGCATCGATGCGGAAATCCCTGAGCAGCGGTTGCGAAAACGCCAGCAGCAAGCGCGCGCTCAGCGCGGGATTGAAGCTCGAAAACAGGCTGTTGGTCGTGACGCGGGACGTATCGATCCCCACCTGGTAATTGCCTCCGCCCCGGGGCATCCGCTGCACGACGGAGGCGTTGGCCGAGTACGTCCCTGTTTCGATGCCGTTCGCCCCGGCGAACAGGTTCGTGGCAGGCTGCAACTGGCTGTTGCGCTGAACGCCCGTCTGCAGCGTCGGCACGTAGGCCGCCTTGGCCGCGTTCACACGCTCCTGGCTGATCGCCGGGTTGAACCGGTCCGCCGCGAGATCGGGATTGTTCTGGATCGCCAACCTGATCGCCTCGTCGCGCGTCACCTTCAGGACGTTGTCCCCTGCCGCCATCTGCGCCGCCGGCATCGCGGGCGGCTGCGCCGTCTGCGCATGAAGGCTCGATCCTCCCGCGAACATCAGGATGAGCACGGACGCGGTGGCGGCCGCGGTCCGCTGCGCCCGGCCCCTCCGCCCTATGCGGATCTTCGAGGCGTCATCGAACAGGGAATAGGCGACCGGCGTGGCGACGAGCGTCAACAGCAGCACGAGTGACTGACCTCCAATAATGATGAATCCGATGGCCCGGTTGGTCGCCGATCCGACGCCGCTCGAGAGCACGAGCGGGATCATCCCCGCGACAAACGCGAACGTGGTCATGAGGATCGGCCGAAGCCGGTCACGACTGGCTTGCAGCACCGCGGCGTCGCGCGGCATGCCCCGCTCGCGCAGCTGGTTGGCGTGATCGATCTGCAGGATCGAGTTCTTCTTGACGACCCCGAACAGCACCAGGAGGCCGAGTGCCGAGAAAATGTTCAGCGATTGCCCGGTGACGATGATCGACAAGAGTGCGAACGGCAGCGTCAACGGCAGCGAGAGCAGGATCGTCACCGGGTGCAGCCACGACTCGAATTGGGCCGCCAGGATCAGATACATGAACACGAGAGACAGCATGAAGGCGATCAGGAAGTTCTGCGCTGCGCGGCCCAGTTCCTTCGACCGCCCGGCGAACCGCGTGCTGTAGCCGGCGCCCATGTTCAACGATGCGGCCGT
>DATLXE010000240.1:0-5971 GCA_035575795.1 Gemmatimonadaceae bacterium | reverse complement strand
CGAAACCTTCCGTAGGCAGCGTATCGAGCAACCCAATCGCCTCACCGCCGCCAGCCGCTTTGGATCCTTCAAGCCACCGGCCGCGCGCACCTGGTCTTCCGCCTCAAACTTCTCTATCGCTTTCGGGGAAATGCCGTGTGTAGTCGTCAACCCGAATCTGCGCTCCAGATATCTCTCGAACGTCAACCACTCACCTTCGTGCCTTACGGTGTTTGACCACGCACACAGGGTGACGAGATTTTCCGGACTTACCGCA
The DNA here is from genome assembly GCA_035575795.1 of Gemmatimonadaceae bacterium. Taxonomy (GTDB): domain Bacteria; phylum Gemmatimonadota; class Gemmatimonadetes; order Gemmatimonadales; family Gemmatimonadaceae; genus UBA4720. The sequence continues at coordinate 5,715 of DATLXE010000240.1, read as the reverse complement.
GGAGTTGGTTCGCCCATCGCGTCGTCGCTCATACTGAATGATAGGTCTCTTTATCAAGACCAAGCGATTCGGCGATCTCGACTTTCACTCCAAGTGCAGCTCAACCATACTATTGGCCGGGTGGTTTGTGTGGGCGAATGGGCGGTATGGTTTTGTCCGAGGAGCTCGACGCCTCTGTCAAAGCTCGGAACCGGAGTTAGAGAATGAGGATCACGATCCTTTCGACCCTGTTGTTTATAGGGCCCGTCACGTTCTCCACGCCGGCTGGGTCACAACCGTCAACCGAGGTATTGGTGCTCACACGTGCCAACCTCATCGACGGAATGTCGAAACGGCCTCTGCGCGACATGACTGTCGTCGTGCGCGCCGGCCGGATCGAGAGTATCTCGCGCGCCCCTGTTCGGGTGCCCGCCGGGGCCAAGGTCATCGACCTGGGTGGGCGCTGGCTCCTGCCGGGCCTTATCGACGCCCATGTTCACCTGCGCGACCCCGACAGCGCGCGCGCGGCACTCCGCTCCGGGGTGACGACGGCTCGCTCCCTCGGCGTGCCCCACTTCGCTGATGTGAACATCCGCCAGCGCCACCGCGCCGGCGCGTCCGACCTGCCGGATGTGATTGCGGCGGGCTATCACGTGCGGCGTCGTCTCGCCCCGGAGTTCTTCATCGACGCACCACATCTCCGCCGAATGGCGGAGGGAATACTCGGCCCGGAAGACGTGCGTCTCGCAGTCCGCGTGATGGCCGGGCGCGGGGTCGATGTGATCAAGGTGATGGCAACGGACCGGGCGGGGCTGGTGGAGACGGATCCTCTCGGGCGCGTGCTCAACGACGAGGAACTGGCCGCGGCCGTGGCCGAAGCGAAAAGCGCCGGCTTATCCGTAGCGGCCCACGCGCATACCGACGAGGGTGCGCGAGCGGCAGTCCTCGCCGGGGCCAGCACAATCGAGCACGGCACCCTTGCCGGCCGGGAGACGCTGGCGTTGATGAGAACGCGGGGCGTCTGTCTGGTGCCTACGATCACATTCTGGCAGGACATGCTGGACCCGGGCGGCGAGTACGACGATCCGAAGCTGGCGGCGCGCGCCAAGGAGATGCTCCCCCGCGTGCGGGAAGCTGTGGCGTCGGCCTGGAAGATGGGGGTCATGGTGGCGGCGGGCAGCGACATGCGCTACGACGCGAGCAGCACCCGCGTCCTGGCGGATGAAATTGCGGAGTTAGTCGGTGCCGGCATGCCGCCCATGGAAGCGATCAAAGCGGCCACGTCGGCCGCAGCCGGTTGCCTCGGAATCCGGGCGCGTACCGGCCTTATCAGGCCGGGGCTGGAGGCAGACATGATCGTGGTCGAACGAGATCCACTAAAAGACGTCCGAGAGCTCCGTAATGCTGTCGTCGTAATCAATGACGGCCACGTGGTGATCAATGGCCTCGTGCAGCCGCCAAAGTGAGCACGGCGAACTGTTCGGCCCGCTGCATGATCTTGCCAGTTTCAATGCCGTGATGCTGGACGCGGAGGCTGGGACGGGCGGACCTAGGGTGCATGCCATGCTGAGACTGCACCTCCTCTCGAGGCTCGCCACGGTCGGCGCGCTGCTCACACTGGCTTCACCGGGCTGTCGGGGAACGACACCGAAAACGACCGCCGGCGTGCGGCCGGTCGTGTCTGTAATTGATGCGCCAGTTGCAACCGAAACGCCCGTGCATTGGCTGAAGGTGGCGGCGCCGGGTGTTGGCGTCATGTTCGCGGCCGTCGCGCGGCCGCAGGGCCCAGGCCCATTCCCCGCGGTCATCATCCTCCATGGCAGCCACGGTTTCGCGCAGCAATATGTGCAACTCGCTCAAGCCATGTCGCGCGGCGGCGTGCTCGGTGTTGCCGCCTGTTGGTTTACAGGCGGACGCGGGGCTGGCTCGCGTTTCATCACCCCGATCGCGTGTCCCGATGGCCCTCCCATATCTGATGCGTCAAGTCCCGTGGCCCTGCAGGCGGTGGACGCGCTCGTGCAGGCGGTACGTAACCAACCAGCCGTGCGCCCTGATCGCGTGGCACTCTTTGGCCACTCTCGTGGTGGTGGGGCGACCTTGAATTACATCCTTCGGGGAGGCACCGTGCGGGCAGCCGTGCTGAATTCCGCCGGATATCCCGGGGAGCTGGCACAACGTGCGCCTGAAATCAAAGTACCGATCCTGATGCTGCATGGTACCGCGGACAGTCCCGCCGACGGCGGATCTACGTTCACTGACGTGCAGATGGCGCGCGCCTTTGAGGCGGCACTGCAACGGGCAGGTGCGCGAGTAGAAGCCAAGTACTACGAAGGAGGCCGCCACAACGACATTTTCACTAATGCGGCGCAGTACGATGACGAGGTACAGCGTATGACGGCATTTCTCAGGCGGCATCTCTTCAACTGACATTCAATGCTTAACTGTTGGCGACACGATGCCTGACTCCGATTGTTTCGTAGCCCTTCGAAAGACTAAGAACGATGCATGACAAGCGAAGGGATCCGCCGCGTCCTCAGTCACTTCCTGGAACTTGGAGGGTTATGCCGCACGCGAGCGCAACGGTCCTCGCACTCAGCCTCGCGCTGTCGTCACCGGCGCTCGGCCAGACGCCGGCGAGCGCCGGGCCTTCGCGGTCGCCGGCCGTCGTCGATGTGCCGGGCCCCGTGCGGTTGACCTACCTCGGGAACGCAGGGTGGGAGATCACGGACGGTCGCACGGTGATTATCGTCGACCCGTTCGTGACGCAGTTCGCGAGCTACCCGCCGACCGGCAAACCCGCACCGCGATCGTTGGACGACCTCCTGAGTCCGGACAGCGCGGCCATCGACCGGCGCGTCCCGCGCGCCGACTACATCCTCGTCACGCACGCCCACTGGGACCACGTGCTCGACGCGCCCTACATCGCGCGCAAGACCGGAGCGGTCATCATCGGCAACGCGACCGTGGCCAACCTGGCCCGCGCGGCGGACGTGCCGGATTCGGCGCTCATTACTGTCCGGGGCGGTGAAGATTACGAGTTCGGTGCCTTCTCGCTCCGGGTCATTCCGAGCCTCCACTCGGCCATCCTCAACAAGCGTTACTACACCCGGGTTGGGAGCGGCGAGATCCCGCGCGGACTCAAGCCGCCGCTCCGGAGGGGCGACTACATGCAGGACGGCGGGACGTTCGCGTACCTGCTGCGGATTGGCGGCCAGCAGATCCTGATCATGGGCGGGATGAACTACATCGAGCGCGAGATGGATGGGCTGCGCCCCGACGTCGCGCTCATCGGCGCAATCAAGCCCAATGGGGGCACAGACGAGATCTACGACTACATCGGGCGCCTCATGCGCGCCCTCGGCCAACCGAAAACGGTGCTGCCGACCCATCTCGACGCCTACGGGGATCCCGCGCAGCAGCCGGCCATCGCAGCGGCACGACGCGTCTTTGCCGACGAGGTCCGCCGCGTCTCCCCGAAGACGCGCGTGATCCTGCCGACATGGTTCGAGCCCATCGTGCTCGGGTCGGTGCGATGAGGGGCGGGCGGCGCTGCGCGCCGCATAATGAGACAACCATATGAAGCAACCCCCCACCTGCCACGCGGGACACCAGTGAAGCCCAGCACGCTGACCGTCGCATCCCTGCTCTCGATCATGCTCCTGCCATTTCACATAGGCGGCGACGTCGTCCTCGGCTTCGACCAGGGAGGGTCTGGGCTGGTCTTCGTCGTGGTGCCAATCCTGCTCGTCGTGGCATGCGGAACTTTGCTGCTCGCCGAGCGGAGATCCGGGCACGTCATCATGTTCCTCGGCGGGCTCGCAGCGGTGAGCATGCCCATCATCCACCGAAACAACGGATTCACTGCCGCGGTCGCCAAGTCGCCCGGGGGCCTTTTTTTCATTTGGACCCTCATGGCGCTCGGCGTGACCGGCGGCCTCGCCATCATCCTCTCGGCGCGTGGACTGTGGAACCTGCGTTCGCGGAAAGCCTGATGCTCAGTCCAATCGACAACTCTCCGAAGACGTATGCGAGGGTAGGCGGCGCAGGCTTCCCACACCACCGTCGCTGGCGGGCCTTGCGCGAAGAATGGCAGGAACCGCTCGCGAGTGAGACGCCGTTCCTCGTTGACGCGGCCCGGTTGATGGGAGACGGCGACTTGAAACACCGACTTCGCGATCGTCGGCGATGGTCGTATGCTCCACGCGCTGTTTGGCCAGGAGGCCGATTACCTGGCACGATAATGCCGCATCGGCACGAGTCTCCATTCCATCGCCTGCTGGCCGCGCTTTTCTTGCTCAGGCTGGGACGCTATGTGCCATCGGTCGGTGGAGATTTGTCCGGTTTCGCCCCCAACCGTGGGAACAGTACGCCCCTCATCGTCGTCCTCTCCTTAGTGTGGCCGCCATGCACGAGTTCCGGGCGGTGAAGTCGCGGCGTCTCTCTGCAGGGAAAAGATGGCGATGACACCAGCGCTCCGCAAACTCGCTCTCACCACGCATGTCATCCTCTCGGTGGGCTGGCTCGGCGCGGTCGTGGCGTACCTCGCCCTGGCCATCGTGGGCCTGACCAGCGCGCGTGCCGAGATGGTGCGTGCCGCCTACCTCTCGATGGAGGCCATCGGGTGGTATGTCATCGTCCCGTTCAGCCTTGCGGCACTCGCGGTCGGGCTGCTCGTGTCGCTGGGCACGCCGTGGGGCCTGTTCCGTTACTGGTGGGTCCTGGCGAAGTTCCTCCTGACCACCGGTGCCACCGTGATCCTGCTGCGGCACATGCCGGCCGTCACGCGCATGTCAGGCATGGCCGCGGGGGCGGACTTCTCCGCTGCCGATCTGCGCGCGATGCGGATGCAACTCGTCGTCCACGCGGCAGGAGGGCTGCTGGTGTTGCTCGCGGCCACGGTGCTGTCGGTATTCAAGCCGTGGGGCATGACGCCGTACGGCCGGCGCAGGCAGATTGAAGGGCGCGTGGTGCCGTCGGTTACCATGCCCGCCCGCCCGGCGCTGCAGGCCCTGCCACGCGTCGGACCGCCGCGCGGACGCCACGGTGGGCGTACGTGGTCGGGATCCACGCCGTCGGCCTGTTCCTGTTGCTACTTATCCTGCACCTTACCGGCGGGGGCCTGCGGAGCCATTAGCCGCGTCAAGCACTTGCCTCGAAGCCCAGCCCTGGCGGCGGCGTACCAGTGAGAAAGATCCAAGCCTGAAATCAGCATGACACCTGCCACCCAACAGACGTCCCGAAAACCGCTCCGGCTGTGGCCGGGTGTGCTGGCGGCAGTCATCGTGCTGTTGTTCAGACTCGTCGTCCCGCTCGTCGCCCCCGAGGCCTCCATGTACGGGTGATTGCGGGAGTCGTCGGGGGAATAACCATCGTCGCCTGGTGGCTGTTCTTCAGCCGGGCTCCCTGGCCCGAGCGCGTCGGCGCCATCGTGCTCATGGTTGTCGCGATCATCGCGACAAGGCTCCTCGTTCACCGGTCCGTGGCGACGGGGATGATGGGCTTGATGTTGCCCATCTACGCCCTTCCCCTCACCCTGGGACCCGCTTTTGTTGCGTGGGCCGTGTGCACCCGGGGCCTCTCTGGCGGCCTTCGGCACGGGACGATGGCCGCAACCATCCTGCTGGCGTGCGGAATGTGGACGCTCGTCCGAACGAATGGCCTGTTTGCCGGTGCTGCGGACCTGGCGTGGCGATGGAGCCCGACGGCTGAAGAAAAACTCCTCGCCCAGGCGAGCGA